>CAJWMM010000001.1 GCA_913043035.1 uncultured Gammaproteobacteria bacterium
TTAAGATCCATTATTTCAGACATCCACTCAAATGGATTAGTTGCACCAGGAAATTGTTCTGGTAAACCAACTTGAGTCAATCTTCTGTTAGCTATGAATTTAATGAATTCCTCATATAGACTAGCATTGATACCAAGAATTGGTTTTGGCATAGTATCGTATGCATACTGTGTTTCTAATTTGACTCCAGTCATAATTAAATCAACCATTTCTGATTTGAAACTATCTGTCCATAATTCTGGATTCTCAAGTTTTATTTGATTAATAACATCAATGCCAAAGTTCATATGCATGGATTCATCTCTTAAAATATATTGAAATTGCTGTGCGACACCAGTCAATTTATTTCTTCTACCCATAGAGAGTATTTGTGTGAAACCAACATAAAAGAAGATGCCCTCAAATACAACATAGAATGCTATTAAGTCTCTAAGTAGTCTTTGATTATTTTCTTTTGTCCCTGTTCTAAAATTTGGGTCACCTAGACTTTGAGTAAATGGTAGAGCCCACTCAGCTTTTGTTGCTACTGCAGGTATTTCTCGATACATATTAAATATGCGTGTTTCTTCAAGTCCAAGTGACTGAACACAATATGTGTATGCATGCGTGTGTATTGCTTCCTCAAATGCTTGTCTAAGTAAATATTGTCTACATTCTGGATTTGTTATATGTCTATATACTGCAAGAACTAAATTATTTGCCACAAGCGAATCAGCAGTCGAAAAGAATCCTAGGTTAACTTCGACAATTTTTCTCTCATCTTCAGTAAGTCCTTTAGGGTCATTCCATAGCTTGATGTCATCATGCATGGCTATTTCCTCAGGCATCCAATGGTTAGCTGACCCATCTAAATATTTTTTCCAAGCCCATTCATATTTAAATGGTACTAATTGGTTTAAGTCTGCTCTACAATTAATGATTGCCTTATCATCAACTCTTATTCTACTCGCACCTTTTTCTATGTTCTCAATACCTGTGAGTCCCTCTTGAGCATACGTATTATCAGCTTGAATAATAGGTTCGCTAAGATTATCAGTTTTAGGTTCTGATATTTTTGGCTCAGGTTTGTTTAATGCTTCATTTATAGGGTCGTCCCAGTTATACATAATAATTACCGCCTTTGTTTGTTCGTTAAATGCTGCCATCCTTTCAGCGCAGACAAATTCTTTTTGGTTATTTCGAGTTCTTCCAGTTCTCTTTTAATGTTCACAACCGTATACACTAGTAGTGTTACAATAACTGCAATTGATGAAATAATATATATCATTGACATGCCTCACATTCTGGATCATCTATTAAGCACTGCTCGCTCTCAGTATTATTACTTACGGCATTTAAAGCAGAACCACTGTTGTCTGTAGTACTTTTTTCAACATGTGTTGCTCCAAGTGATCGTAAATAATAAGTCGTTTTCAAACCTCTAATCCATGCTAGTTTATAGGCACTATCTAGTTTTTTACCATCCGTATCAGGAATATACAAATTGAGAGATTGGGACTGATCTATCCACTTTTGTCGTCTCGCAGCAGCTTCAACGAGCCACCTAGTGTCTATCTCAAAACATGTTTGATAGAGAGTTTTTAAATCATCAGGTACTCTACTTATCGAGCTCAATTGACCATCAAAATATTTTAAATCTTTAATCATTACTTCATCCCAAATATTTGCTTTCTTGAAGTCTTCAATCAAATATGGATTGATGACTGTGAATTCACCTGACAAGTTTGATTTAACATAGAGGTTTTGATATGTGGGCTCTATTGATTGAGAAACACCGCATATGTTTGATATCGTTGCGGTTGGTGCGATGGCTAATGTATTTGAATTTCTCATGCCATGCTCCTTAATCTGATCTCTAAGTTTTTGCCAATCAAGCGTCTCACTCATATCAACATCTAAATACTTTCCACGTATTTTTTTTAAGTTTCTTAAGCTATCTATCGGAAGTATTCCTTGACTCCAAAGTGATCCATCAAAAGATTCATATGAACCTCTTTCTTTAGCTAACTCCATTGATGCAGAAAGAGCATAGTAACTTATAACTTCCATACTTTTATCTGCAAAGTCTACAGCATCCTCGGATGCATATGACATTCTAAGTTTGTAAAGTGAATCTTGAAAGCCCATAACTCCCAAGCCAACTGGCCTATGTTTAAAATTAGAGTTTTTCGCTTTATCGACACTATAATAGTTATAGTCAATGACATTATCGAGCATTCTCATTGCAGTTTTCACAGTCTTCCGCAATTTTTTCGTATCAAGTTGCATATCATTAGTTATGTGTGCTGATAAATTGACAGAGCCTAGATTACAAACAGCGATTTCATCTTTAGATGTGTTTAAAGTAATCTCAGTGCAAAGATTTGAAGAGTGCACTACACCAGTGTGTTGCTGAGGTGATCTTAAGTTACAAGGGTCTTTAAAAGTTATCCATGGATGTCCCGTTTCGAAAAGCATGCTTAGGATTTTTCTCCATAAATCAATAGCCTTAACTCTCTTGAAGTTACTTATCTTGCCTTGATCAGCTAAATTTTCATACTCAGTATATTTCTCCTCAAAATCTAAACCTGTTAAATCATGTAGGTCTACAGTATCGTTAGGCGAAAAAAGTGTCCATTCTTCGTCGCTATGAACCCGTTTCATAAATAAATCAGGTATCCAATTTGCAGTATTCATATCATGAGTTCTTCTTCTATCGTCCCCTGTGTTTTTTCTTAGTTCTAGGAATTGCTCTATATCAAGATGCCAAGTCTCTAAATAAGCACACATAGCTCCTTTTCGTTTTCCACCTTGATTAACTGCAACTGCTGTATCGTTAGCAACTTTCAAAAAAGGTATAACACCTTGGCTTTTACCATTAGTGCCTTTTATGTATGACCCAAGTGCCCTAACTTGTGACCAATCATTCCCGAGACCTCCTGCAAATTTAGATAGCATTGCATCGTCACTTATTCCCTCGAAAATACCTTTAAGGTCATCTGGTATAGTTGATAAATAACACGACGATAGTTGTGGACGAAGAGTCCCTGAATTAAACAGAGTAGGTGTGCTGCACATAAAGTCAAAAGATGAAATTAAATCATAGAACTCTACAGCTCTTTCTTCTCTATTCTTTTCATTTATTGCAAGTCCCATTGCCACTCTCATAAAAAATGCTTGAGGTAGTTCAAACCTAATTTCTTTTGAGTGTATGAAATATCTATCATATAAAGTTTGTAAACCAAGATATGTGAAGGCTTTATCTTTATCAGCACTAATATGCTTACATAAGTAATCAAGATCAAAATTTAATAATTCTTTATCAAGTAGATTAAGTTCACATGCTTTGACTAAATATGATTTAAAGTAAGTGGGATAAAGATCGCCTATTTCATCAAGCGTAGGAGCTTTATTAGGCTCACCTAGAAAAGTTAGAGCTTCCTCATAGATGCTGCTCAAGAGTAATCTAGCAACTACATATGAATAATTTGGGTCTTTCTCAATTAATGGTCTAACTGAAATCAAAATTGAGCTTGAGAGATCTTCTTTTTTTATGCCGTCATAAATGTTTTTATCAATGGTTTCATAGACGGCATCAGCAGATACGTCACTTATGTTTTGACAACTTTGTGAAATAATTAAACGTAGTTTTGATATATCTAATTGCTCAGTTGTACCATCTTCAAGTGTTACAGATTTATCTATTGGTAAATCTTCTAAGTCTTCGACTACATTTTGGCTTCTCGCCTTTGTTCTCTCCTCACGATAGAGTACATATGACCTTGCTACATCTTGATAGCCTGCACGCATTATAGCTAACTCAACCTGATCTTGTATATCTTCGATATGGACAACACCTCCTTCAGGAAATCTTCTTTTAATTGCAGAGTCTACTTTATTGGCTAAATTCTCAACTTCATTATGAATTCTTGTTGAAGCTGCGGCACTACTACCTTCGACACTCAGGAAAGCTTTAGTCATAGCTACTACTATTTTGCTTAGATCGTATGATGTTACTTTACCATTTCTTCTCATCACTCGATACTTGCCTGGTATAGGCGGCATACTTAGATCTTTTTCGTAAACATCAGTCTCTGCTAACTCAGCATGCTGATTATCATTGTGTAATTCTTCTTTCATTCTTTAACTGTTACCTTTTTCTATATAATTTTTGCTTATCTAATGTCCTTATCTTATATTTAGGCACTCGAAAATGTCTTCAGTGACACTGCTACAATTAGAATTATACCACTAAATATTGTGGTTGTAAGTACGTTGAAACTCAATATGTTGTGTTTTTTTTGTGGTAAAGTTGTGGAAAACCTGTAAATACTTGATTATAAGAATATACTAATATTCTAAAAATATTACATTATTAGGGTTGCAACACCGAGTAAAGATATAAATCCAACGATATCTGTGATGGTAGTGAGTATTACTCCTCCTGCTATGGCTGGATCTATGTTTAATTTTTTGAGGATCAACGGGAGAGTAACACCACTGATCGCACCTATGATCAAATTTACCAGCAAAGCAACTGCAATTACTACCCCAAGAAAGACGCTATCAAACCAGAGATAAACTGCTATTGATACAACTGATGACCATAGAATACCGTTAAGTACACCAATCGCACTCTCTTTGAGTATAAGCAACTTTGAGTTTGATAAGCCAATTTGGTTTGTTGCTTGTGATCGAATTACAAGAGCAAGGCTTTGCATACCAGCTATCCCACCCATGCTAGCTACAATAGGCATCAGGATTGCAAGCGTTACTATTTTCTCTATCGTCGCTTCAAATATTCCTATTGCAGCAGCCGCAAGGATTGCTGTAATGAGGTTCGCTCCTAACCATAGAGTTCTTCTTTTTGTACTTTGTATTATTGGTGCAAAAATATCATCTTCTTTATTCAAACCTGCCATATTTAAAACCGAGTCATCGGCTTCATCCCTTATGACATCGACAACATCATCAATGGTAATCCTGCCAAGCAGTATTCCATCCTTATCAACAACAGCTGCTGATAAGAGATCGTGGTCTTCAAATATCTTTGCGACTTCGTGCTCATTTACTTTTGGATCAATAATGTTTTTATCCTCAGTCATGATCTCTGATATAAGTGCTGAGGGTTTTGCAACTAATAGATTCTGAATAGAAACATATCCGAAATACCTATTCATGATATCTGTTACGAATACATTATCTGTTTGTTCGGGTAACTCACCTAATTTTCTTAAATACCTGAGAAGTACCTCAACAGTCACATTTGCACGAATATTGATTGTATCAGTGTTCATAAGACCGCCAGCTGTATCATCGGGGAAAGACAAAACTTTTGCTAGTCGATCTTGGTTTTGCTTATCTAAACTATTAACAGCCTTTTTAATAAGATTTGACGGAAGTGACTTTATGATGTCAGCTAGATCATCTGTATCAAGATTTTCTGCAATCTTGGCTAGTTCCTCAGTCCCTCCTTCATCTATAAGCTCATCCAATAAATTACCGCGTATCTCCTCACTCAGTTCAGCAAGGGTTTCCCCTTTGTTTTGATTAGAGACAAGCTTCCAAATTAAGTCTCTTCGATTACGAGGTGAACTCTCAATAACATCGGCAATCTCAGATGGGTAAAGAGAGTTGAGCAGATTCCTTGCTTGAATAATTGCTCCACTATCGAGCACCTCAGATAATTGGTCTAAGGTGAGTGCATCTTGTTTTTGCTCTAATTTTGCTTCCATGAAACCATTATGCTCTTTAAACACAAGGTTTCAAATTTATTTGTTGGAAATTTTCTACTTATGGTGTTTTCAATTTAAGGTTGGTTTGAACAACGGGGAGTTAAATAATGTCATCCAAACCTTACCTTATGGGAATGTTTCTATTCTAGAAGTCGTGCCTTAAGCCTATCAATGTTGACTCGATATTATGATTTACACCATCGCCTGAGCCAGCATCACTTTTAGAGTGAGCTAAATAAACTCTCGATGTTTTTGATAATTTATAATACATACCAATATTATATCCATCTCTATCATAAGTAGGACCTTGCTTTGCATCAGTCTCAGCATATGAATATTGAAATTCCATTGGACCTGTCTTATAACGAATACCGTACCAGTTAGCCTCACCATCGTTGCCGGAGCCTGTAAACATCTTGCTATCAACGCCAATGTCTTCATGCATATACCATATCTTAATCTTATCTCCGCTTTGAAGTTTAAAGTCTTTTGTTAATGTAACTTTTTCATTGTAGTCTTGCCCTGAGCTATGACTGTCATCTGTATTTCTAGCATAGACAATACTCAAACCAGGCAGAAAAAGATTTTTGTATTCAATGCCTATTCCAGTATCTTTGTTTGTTGTTGATGTATTGGAATTTTCTCCAACACCGTATATAGCGGCGAATCTAAAGTTACCTGATTTTAACTCATATAACATAGACTCTCTCCAATAAGAACTATGTGCCATAGATCCCTGAGAAATCATCCTTGTATCACGAGCTTGAGAAATTGTATCGTGAAAAATATCATGCTTAGCCAGATATTTGTATGGGGATTCAAGTGACCCGAATTTAAATTGACCGAACGGCGTTAATAATCCAACCCAACCTTGTTTCAAAACAAATGAATTACACGGTGACTTAGCATTTGCATCACTATTACAATTTGTGCTGTTTGATGTTGCCCAACCATCAGAAATATCAATTGCATATTCTACTTTGTAATTAACAGCATAACCATTACCTATAGTATTTTTACCTTTAACACCTACTCTTCCCATACCCTCATCATCACGAAGATTAGATATTTTTTTATTATTACTGGTTGAATTATCGGAATTATCGTATTGAACAAATAATCTCCCGTAAAAAATTGCACTCGAGCCTTTTTTTTCTGTGGCTGCATATGTATTTTCAGATGTCATCAATCCACCAACAAAACTAAGTGCGGGAATTGCAATTATTGTTATAATTAAATATCTGTATATTTCTTTCATTGTATCTCTTCCTATTTAAATTATTGATCTAAGACGTCAAAATCATAAATAGTATAAGATTAATAGTAGTATGTTTTTATAAAAGTAATATGAAAGAATTAAGTATCAATTATTACAAAAATGTTACAAGATAATATTAATTTTTATCATCAAGTGAATAGCCAGATGATCGTATGGTTCGTATTACCTTGCATTCTTCACTAACGCTTAAGGCTTTGCGTAATCTTCTTATGTGTACATCTATAGTTCTATCTGTGATATAAACATTAGTGCCCCATACTGCATCAAGTAGTTGCTGTCTACTGTAAACCCTTCCTGGATTTTTCATTAAAAATTCCAAAATTCTATACTCCCTTGGTCCGAGCTTAGTTTCTTTGTCACAACAGTAAACTCTATGCATATCAGTATCCATAACTATATTTCCATATTTAAGTTTAGATGTAAGACTAGATTCATTGCTTCTTCGCAGTAGAGCACTTATCCGCGCCAGAAGCTCTTTTGGGCTAAAAGGCTTAATAAGATAATCATCTGCGCCATTGTCAAAACCTTGGAGTAAATCCTCTTCTTCGCCCTTAGCTGTAAGCATTATCACTGGGGTTCTTTGTATCTCTTTTTTAGATCTTATAAACTTACAGATCTCTGTGCCCTCGATGTCAGGCAACATTCTATCGAGAAGTATAAGGTCAGGCTTCAACTCCTGAATTTTGAGCATACCGTCATATCCATTTAACGAAAAATCAAATTTATATCCAGCAGATTTGATATTGTATTCTAGTAAGGAGACCAGTGATTCTTCATCTTCAATAGAGAAAATGGTTTTCACTACTCTGATTCACCTTTTGGTCTTGGAGTTGTGATAATTTCACCAGTTACAGTATAAAATATTTCTTCTGCAATGTTAGTTATATGGTCACCCGCTCTCTCTATAGTTTTTATGGTGAAAAGTAATTTAGTATTCGCTAATGTCTTAATCTTGTTCGGTTTACTTTTGATATCTTCTATAATTTGGTTATAAATCATCTGATAGTGCTGATCTATAGCTGCATCAGCATTTCTAACTTCTAGTGCTTTATCTTTATTTTTTGTGACGTAAGCATCAATTACACGTTTGAGCTGACCTTGAACCATGACTGTCATTCTTAAAATTTCATTTTTTATTTCTGCTGGTGGAATTTCCTCCAGAGCCTGAATTCTCAGGGAGATATTTTTACAATAATCTCCTAATCTCTCTAAATCTGTTGATATCTTAAGTGCGGTTAAACCCTCTCTGAGATCTATTGCCATAGGAGATCGCAAAGTTATAAAAGTTATAACCTGATCCCTTATCTTTCCGTCAAACGCATCCAACTTTGGTTCATTTTCTAAGACATCCTCAACTGTGGAGGCAGAGCCAGTATCTATAATATGATGTAGGAGTTTATATTGCTCCTCAACTAATGTAGCCATTTTAGTTACGGATCTTCTTATCGATGCAATGTCGTCATCAAAAGATGAAACAATATGACCGCTTTGTTCACTCATATAACTTACCTCTCATTAAATTATATCAATAATCCCTGTTTTAACCAATTCTACCAGTTATATAATCTTGAGTTTTTGCATGCTCTGGATTGGAAAAAATATTCTTTGTGAGTCCAGTCTCCACAAGCTCACCCATGTGCATGTAAGCTGTTCTATTAGACACTCTTGCTGCTTGTTGCATTGAATGTGTAACTATAACAATTGTATATTTCTCTTTTAGCTCCTCAATCAATTCTTCAATTTTTGCAGTTGCAATTGGGTCAAGTGCTGAGCAAGGTTCATCCATTAAAATGATTTCAGGATTCACTGCAAGAGCTCTCGCAATACAGAGCCTTTGTTGCTGACCACCTGAAAGTCCAGTACCCGGTTCGAATAACCTATCTTTAACTTCGTTAAATAATCCTGCCTTTTGTAAGCTCGATACAACAATTTCATCTAGATCATCTTTGTTTTTATACATACCGTGTAGTTTAGGACCATATGCAATATTCTCATAAACTGATTTTGGAAAAGGATTAGGTTTTTGAAATACCATTCCTACTCTTGTTCTTAAGCTCACAGGGTCTGTGGACGCATCATTTATATTCTCCCCGTCAATCAAAACTTGCCCATTGTATTTACAAATTTCTACTAAATCATTCATTCTATTGAAGCACTTTATGAGAGTTGATTTACCACAACCAGATGGTCCAATTAATGAAGTGACTTCATTTGCAAAGATATTTAAATTTACATCAAATAGTGCTTGCTTTTTTCCATAGAAAACATCTAAATTTTTCACTGCTATTTTCAAAGACTCGCTCATAAATTCTTTGTCACCATTTTTTCTCTAATTTCTTTCTCAAGTACACCGCAGTAATATTTAGTAAAAACAAAAAGATTAATAATACTATTATAGCTGCAGATGTTCGTTCAACAAATGCACGCTCAGGACTATCCTGCCATAAAAATATTTGTACTGGAAGCGCGGTAGATGCATCTAATGGTCCTTGAGGAATATCAACGATGAACGCTACCATCCCTATCATCAACAAAGGTGCTGTTTCTCCGATAGCTCGAGCAATACCTATTATTGTCCCAGTCAATATACCTGGCATAGCCAGCGGTAAAGTAAAATTGAATATGGTTTGAACTTTACTTGAACCCAGACCAATGGATGCTTCTTCAATTGATGGAGGAACGGACTTTATGGCAGACCTTGAGGCAATCACAATGGTCGGAAGCGTCATCAAACCAAGTGTAAGCCCCCCAACTAAAGAGGCCGAACGTGGTAATTCAAAAAAATTGAGAAAAATAGCTAACCCTAGTAAACCGAATACAATTGAAGGCACAGCAGCTAAATTATTAATATTAGTCTCGATTAAATCAGAAAAAGCATTTTGTTTTGTTAACTTCTCTAGATAAATTGCAGTTAAGACACCTAGAGGGAAAGAAGTTACAAAGGCAATAAGTATGGCAAATAGTGATCCATAAATAGCTCCTAGTATACCAGCCATTTCAGGGTTCCTACTATCTGCTGAGCCAAGAAGATATCTATTAAATTGAAGTTCTATAAGATTCATTTTCACGAATTCATCAACAAACTTCATCTGGCTAGGTTTAATTCTTCCTGCGCTGTTGCCTTGTCTAGCCACAGTGCCTTTAAAATACATATCTAAATCATCAGAGGCCAAAAAATAATAATACCCATCAATCACATCACCATCATATGCTTCTAGCATTTCCTTAAATTCAATATAAGCACCTGGGCTGAATAAAGAATAGAGATTTTTCTTATCAGACCTACTCTGAGCCTCAGGAAACATATTTCTTAGATTTTTTCGCAGAGTTGACCTTGCATCTAGCTCTGATAAATTTTCACCTTTCTCAATTTGAATCTTGACCCCTAGATAGGTTTGATTGAATGCGCTGAAACCTGTACTGAAAATTTTAAATAACAGAACCAAGAGTAAAAAAATAGCAAGACCTACAGCTAGTAAACCATAAAATTGGAATCTTTTTTCACTCTTATTTCTTTGTATAATATTACTCATATTGCTCTCTAAATTTCTTCACGATAGATAGTGAAATTATATTAAGTATTAAAGTAAGGAAGAATAAGACGAATGCAAGTGCGAATGCAGACATGGTTTTAGCACTATCAAATTCTTGATCCCCAGTAAGGAGGCCGACAATTTGAACGGTAACTGTTGTCACTGCGTTAAAAGGATTCGCAGTAAGATTTGCCGCGAAACCAGCTGCCATTACCACAATCATCGTCTCGCCTATTGCTCTTGAGAAAGCTAGTAAAAAACTTCCTACTATTCCATGAAACGAAGCTGGAATAATTACTCTTGTTGTTGTCTCTGATAATGTGGCGCCCATTGCCAAAGAACCCTCTTTCAATGACCTAGGCACAGCCGATAATGAATCATCCGTCAGTGATGCGATAAAAGGTATTATCATGATACCCAAGACTGATCCTGCTATTAAAGCACTCTCTGAACTAAAGCCATCAATATTAAAAAAGATACCTAGATCTCTAAAAAATGGACCTACGGTTATAACCGCAAAGAAACCATAAACGACAGTCGGAATACCTGCTAATATTTCAATAATTGGTTTTGCATACGATCGAACTCTATTTGAAGCATATTGGGATAGATAAATCGCAGAAAATAAACCTATTGGCCCAGCAACTAACATAGCTATTAATGATATTAACAAAGTACCTGTGAATACCGGAACTGCTCCAAAGCTTCCTGATGACCCGACTTGACCTTCTCTAATTGACATCTGCGGACTCCAATGCGTTCCAAATAAAAATTCTGTGACTGCAACTGATTCAAAAAAACGAAGGGTTTCAAATAATAATGACAATACAATTCCAAGCGTAATAAAGATGGCAAATATTGATGCATATTTCATTGTTCTGATTACAATGTCTTCGACTAAATCACGTGCTTTAAATTTAGCGGTGACTAAATTTAGTGAATATCTGAATGTAATAAGAGTAATGATTACTATCACAATAGACTTCAACGCTAAACTCATTTTAGTAGAAGTCTCATAATACTCGACTGCAGAAGAAAAATTAGAATGATTCATCAGGGTGTCACTCGCACCAGCGACAAAACTTTTTACACCAGAAACGTAAAAGCTTACCTTATATGGGTCAACAACATCAGAAAAATATGACTCAAGATTAGTTTTAAATATTGAATTCTCTAGCCAAGACCAAAGAAATAATAGAATGATCGCAGGCGCGATTGTTAGTATTGCCGAAAAGAGACCATGGTAATGTGGCTGTGAATGAACATCTAGAGGGTTTATAGCGTTCAGAGCTGATGCTTTTCTTTTGCTTAAGAAAAAACTATAAGCAGTTAGGCCTAGGATTGTTAGTATTAAAAATTCAATAGTCATATATATTTCATCTTTAGAAACATATTATTCACTAATTGTTACAAATATATTAAATGTCTAAATTATCTAAATATTGTTTAACAATAGCGCCAATATTGATATATGACGCTAATTCTTCCTATCTAGTATTGGATGTTAGCTAGGCTTTTACTGTCTTTTTGGAATTTAGCGCGCATTGCTTTAGGCATTGGTATAAGACCATTATCTAACAAATAGCCCTCATCTCCGATAGCATTCTCACTCATGAATTCTGCCATGTATTCTTTAATGCCTGGAATAGATCCTATATGATCTTTCTTCACGTAAAAAAATAATGAGCGTGAGACTTTGTATTCGCCAGAAGCTATTGTCTCAAAAGTCGGACTTATTCCATCAACAACTGCTCCTTTAACTGAGTCTGTGTTTTGATCTAAAAAACTAAACCCAAAAACACCCACGGCATTTGGATTACTGACAAGTTTTTGAATTATAAGATTATCATTTTCCCCAGCTTCAATATATCTCCCATCTTCTCGTATGGTATAGCATAACTTCTTCCATGAAGATTTATCTTTCTTCTTAAAAGCTTTTATCCAAGGGATAGTATTACATCCACCTCCAAGAGCTAATTCAACAAATGCATCTCGTGTTCCTGATGTTGGAGGAGGACCGTAAACTTCGATTTTAATATCCGGTAAAGATGAATTTACGTCTCTCCATGTCACAGATTCGTTGACACATGTAACCTCATCTTGCATTCCACATGGCACTTTTGCTGCTAGTGCTAGATATAAATCCTTCCTTGAAATGTCAAACGAAGGTCCATTATTAGAATTAGCTACAACAATACCATCAAATCCAATTTTATGTTCTATAATATCGTTGATTCCATTTTCCGCGCACAAACTAATTTCTTTCTTTTTTATTCTTCTTGAAGCATTAGTTATATCAGGTTTAGAGGGGCCTTTACCAGAACAGAATAATTTTAGTCCTCCCCCAGAACCAGTTGATTCAATAATTGGCGTCTTAAATCCATTATCTGCTCTTCCAAAAGTTTCTGCAACGACTGTGGCAAACGGGTAAACGGTTGAAGAACCTACAATCCTTATAGTATCTCTAGCTTCAGCTGGTAATGTCATAAGTAATAAAACTAGAAACAGTGAAATTTTATTCATTATTATCACTCCAAAAAAAATTAACTTCCATCATTACAAATGATTTAAATTAAGCACAAATGAACATTTTGTTACAGATTTGTTAATTCATATCGTCAGAATATTTTGGGATACTTACCGAAAACTTACTGCCTTTTCCAACTTCGCTAGTAACCTCTAGCTTACCCTCATGACGATTTAAAATATGTTTTACAATCGCTAAGCCTAACCCAGAGCTATTACGCCGATAATCCACACTATTTTGAGCTCTAAAAAATCTCTCTGTCAATCTTGCAATCTCATTGGTTGGTATCCCAATCCCATTATCAATAATAGAGATTTTCTCATACTCAGCTAACGATTGGTGTTCTATACTGATTTTACCCTCTTCGTCACCATAAGTGACCGCGTTTTCAAGTAAATTCTCAAAAACTTCAATGATTTGATCAGTGTTACCTCTTACAAATATCGAAGTTACTTGTTGAGATAATTCGATAGATATTTTTCTCTTTTTGGCAATTACATTCAGTGCATCCAGGGCAGAGTGTATGCATGCACCTAAATCAACTTTTTCATTTGGTAATTGAAATTCTGATTCCTCGACTCGTGAAAGAGATAATAAATCATTTACTAGCCTCTGCATTCTCTCTGCTTCACTTTTTATTGTTTGGAAAAATTCTTTCTTTTTTTTCTCGTCATCCTTAGCCGGTCCTTCAATTGTTTCTATAAAACCAAGAATGGAGGCAAGAGGCGTACGTAATTCATGGCTTACATTTGATACAAAATTTGTTTTAAGTTTATCAACAGCTTTTAGATCAGAGATATCAGTAATTGATAATAAAACAAATTTGCTTTTATGTTTGATGGTAAATAATTGAGCTAACAAATATTTTTCTACTGATTGAAAAATACTAAATTCGACACTTCTAAACACATTTTTTGCGTTAATGCTTTCAATTGCCGAATCTATATCCGGTGAACGTAGAGAGATAGCTATGGGTTGTCCGTCTGGATTGCCTCCACAAAAGTTCTTGAAAGCCTGATTTGATGATCTTATTATGAAGCCACTATCTACAATTACCATTGGTTGTTCATTATGCGTAAATAACGCAGACTTTTTGATAATACTATATTCAGTTGGATTTTTTGAAGTATCTAATTTTGATTGAACTATAATTTCATTAGATTGTAATTTCTTATTTGTGAAATAAAAAGCCACGCCATAAAGACTTACTAAAGTAAAAATATATATCTGAGGAACATTAAATACAAAAAGTAAATATACAGTTGGAATTGAGACTATTAAAAAAAGCTTTTTCATTTTGTATAAGGAATTGTTGTCAAGATATGTGCATGTTATTATCTCACTATTAACATAATATACTAATATGACAGATATATTAATCCATAAATCATCGAAATATATAAAAGAAGATAGAGATTACTATTGTTCGGACATTCGTGATAAACACGGAATGATTAAACCTAGTGATGATCTTATCAGTTTATCTTGTGACTCTGAGATAATAAGACCAGATATTGATTGTGGTGAACTGTGCTCTATTTACTACCCGTTTGAAAAACATTCATTTAATAGAATTTACTTAGGCATAAGTTTCCCATTATTTGCTAATAATTGGGGAGCGGCCTTTCTTAGATATCTAATGTATCTTATCAAAAAAGATGGCGCAGTGATTCTTCCTGTATATGCCGAGCGTCAAGGTGTAGAGAAGAACTATTGGTCAAGAAGCTCGCTTGAAGTTATGTTTCAAAGCAGACAAAAATGGTGGGGTATGAGTAATATTTGGGCTGAAAATGACGGTGTTATGTCTATGAGAATAGGGAAAAAAGAACCTCCTCTAATAGATAGTACTATAAATCATTTGTTCGATAATGAGTTTCAAAAAGCCAATGGCTCTGTAGATGAAGATTTTATAAAAACTGTGATGAGGCATCACAATAATGCAACTACTAGTGCAATCATCGAACAAATTATTATAAATTATCATGGCAGAAAAAAATCTGTCTCTTTACTTAATGTCCTAGGTGATTCATTATTGCCATCAGAAATTCTCATGAGCGACTATGTAAATGTTATAGAGGCAACTCAACATTTTAACCAAAACTCTGAATCAAATTACAAGAATGGTTTTTTACCAGAATCTTTTAGTAAAAATCTGGGGGTTATCGTTAATGATCAGATCCCTCATGTAAGTGAAAAAAAATACGATATAATTACGATGATTGATTCTCTTTGTGGTAGATCTGAGAACGAAAAACTATCAATTATTTCTGACCTTAAAGGTTTACTTAATAGGAAAGGTATAGTTGTAATTAGGGATAGTGCATTTGATAAAAAGGAATTCTGTGAGAAAATAAAAAATGATTTAAACGTAAACGAGCTAGATCAATACTCCTCCATTGTAGCTGCCAAACACATCAAAGATAAAAAGATTGCACATTATTCTGACATAATTTTTGATGAGCTCAACAAAGAAAATCAAAGCAGACAAAGTGTATTTAGTATTATTCAATTTTAGTTATGGATATTTTTCTTAATCATCTCAGCAGTTTCCTTTGGGGTCCTTTTACGCTCGCATTTCTGCTATTAGTTGGAGTGTATTTAATGTATGGGCTAAGTGCATATCCACTTACAAACGTAGGTTATGCTCTAAGGTCTTTGTTTAAAAAAGAAGATAAAGAGTCAGGCGATATCTCTTCTTTTGAATCACTCATGACCGCTCTATCTGCAACTGTTGGAACAGGAAATATTGCAGGTGTTGCGACTGCAATTTTTCTCGGTGGCCCAGGTGCTATTTTTTGGATGTGGATTACTGCGATATTTGGTATGGCCACAAAATATGCGGAGGCTTTTCTTGCTATTAAATACAGAGAAAAGAACCTAAACGATGAGTATGTTGGTGGTCCTATGTATTACATTAAAAATGGTTTAAGTCAAAGGTTTAGTTATCTAGCTTATTTTTTTGCTCTATTCGGGATGATCGCTGCTTTTGGAATTGGTAACGGTGTTCAGTCTAATTCTGTTGCTCAAGTTGTTACAAATGAATTTGAAATTGATAAATTGACAGTAGGCATAGTAATAGCTTTTCTAGTTACGCTAGTTATCTTGGGAGGGATAAAGAGTATAGGCAAAACTGCATCTAAGTTAGTACCTATTATGTCATTGATTTATATCATTGGAGGTCTATATATTATATTAATAAATTATAATCAAATACCTACGATATTTTTTATGATCATAGAGTCTGCCTTCACTGGTAGTGCTGCAAGTGGTGGTTTTGCTGGTGCGACTATTTGGATGGCGATAAGATTTGGTGTATCACGAGGTGTTTTCTCTAATGAAGCGGGGCTAGGTAGCTCACCTATTGCACATGCTGCTGCTAGAACAAACAGTCCAATAAAACAAGGATCTGTCTCTATGCTTGAGCCACTTATTGATACGATTATTGTTTGCACGATAACTGCTTTTGTAATTCTATTGAGCCAAAGTTGGTTATCTGGTGTAAATGGTGCAGCTCTCACGTCTAATGCGTATGAACAAGGTCTACCCTCGTTTGGAAAATACATAGTGATTTTTGGATTAGTGCTCTTTGCATTTAGTACCATTATAGGCTGGAGTTACTATGGGGAAAAATGTGCAGAATTTATATTTGGAAATAGAATTATAATGCCTTATAGAATATTTTGGATCATAATTATTCCTGTTGGAGCTGTTATTGAGTTAAACCTTGTATGGTTAATAGCTGATATAATGAATGCACTAATGGCATTACCGAATTTAATTGCTCTAGTACTACTAAGTCCTATAGTATTTAAGGAAACTAGAGCATATTTAAAAAATGAATAAGAAGTTAAAAGATAAAATTAACAATCATGTAAAATTATCTTTATTAGAAGATCAAATAAAAAGAGACTGCACTACAAAAAATATAAAAAATCAAGATATTAAAGCTTCATTATTTTATAAAGAAGAATCTGTACTATTCGGCAAGGTGTGGTTTGAACAATCCTACAGGCTTTTTGATAAAAAGATTAAATTCAAATGGAATTATGACGACGGAGACCTTATTAGAAAAAATAGAAAAGTATGCGAGGTAACTGGTAACGCAAAATCTATTCTATCATGCGAGAGAGTTTCCTTAAATTTTCTACAAACACTCTCGGCAATTTCAAATAGCGCTTATCTTTATAATAAGAAAGTATCGAAAAAGAGAATACAAATATTATATACTCGTAAAACAATTCCTGGATGGAGATATGCAATTGATTTAGCGTGTCAAAGACATAATTGTCTGCCACATAGACGAGATCTTGAAGATCAGATATTAGTTAAGGAAAATCATTTAAACTGTATAAATGATTTTTCAGAATACATTAGACAATGCAAAAAACTCAAAAAAAGCATTATTGTTGAAGCAAAAAGTATCAATGAGGCTAAAAAATTTTCAAAAATAAAAGGAATAAAAAGAGTATTACTTGATAATTTCAAACCAAGTGACATCAAAAGATTTTTGTCAGGTATTAATAATATGGAAGTAGAAATTTCTGGAAATATAAATTTAAATAATATCAACAAATATCTGATAAATGGTGTTGATTATATTTCTATAGGTTCTATTACTAAAAACATCAAAGCCACAGATATGACATTACTAATCAAGTAATATGGTGTAAATGTGTATATGCAGTTATAATATGGTATGGCTGACATATCCAAAATCAACCTAAAGAGGAATTACCTTACAAAAGTATTCATAATAATTGTGATTTTGTGGCTAGTTCTGTCAAGTATGTTTTTGCCTTTAATGATATCACTTGGAATTCTTTCCGCGCTAGTGACTACTTATATCTTATTTATCATGAACGTATTTAATTCAAAGGACGCTGCAGTGAGCATTAACTTAATGAAGATGACAGCTTACATTTTCTGGTTATTCAAAGAAATTATAATATCAAATTTCAAAGTTTGCTGGCTTATTCTCAAGCCTCAATATAAAATAACACCAATAATAGGCGAGACAAAGTCTGAATTATCCACAGATTTCACAACCACAATATACGCTAACTCTATTACACTAACTCCTGGGACAATTACAATAGACATAAATGATAACGTGCTTACAGTTCATTCTTTGGATGAAAAATTTAAAACATCTTTAGATTCAAGAGTTATGTATGAAAAAGTAAAATCTACTGAGATATCAAAGGAGCTCAAATAGTGATAATTGATCCAATGTATCCAATTATATCTCTTGGTATTCTGATCTTTTTGTCTATGATCAGGTTCCTTAGCTGTCATGATATATTTACAAAAATTTTGACAGTAAATGTTGTTAGCACTAAAATTATTCTTATAATTTCGATGATAAGTATACTTGTTATACAAAGAGATTATCTTGATATCGTACTAGTATACGGACTCATTAATTTTATAACTATGATTGTTGTAGCAAAATATTTCCTAGAGAAAAAGCAATCATGAGTATTTTTTCCTTTTTTATAGTAGCTTTTGGTGTTCTCATAATTTTTATTGGAACTTTAGGTCTTTTTAAATTTCAAGATTTTCTTACAAGAACTCATGCTGCATCTGTCATTGATACTCTAGGAACAACTCTTATTATACTTGGATTGGTTATTGTAGAAGGTTTTACAATTACTTCATTCAAATTAATCTTGTTGCTAGTGCTATTATTAGTGTCTAATAGTACGATCTCGCATATACTTGCCCAAACATTCTTTAAGATAAGTAACAAAAAAGGAGAAGTATCATAGATAATATCCTAATAGAAATCTTTCTTGTTATTCTTATTGTGCTATCAGTATTTATAATATTTACAAGAAGCCTATTATCCTCAATTTTTGCAGTATCCTTTTACAGTATGGTTTGTGCTACGATATTTTTCATATCTGATGCAGTTGATGTTGCTCTTACAGAAGCTGCGGTAGGCGCAGGTATTTCAACTTTATTATTCATCAAAGTCCTTTATAATGTTGATGACACCCTTCCTAAGAATACAGCTCGTGATCTCTCTAGTTTTATTCTGTTTTTTTTACTCTCTATAATTTTAATATCATTCTCACTCAATTTCCCAGAATTCGGATTATCATCAACTACTAGTGATGCACCAAGCACTCAGTATTATCTTAACGAGTCACAAGTTGACATAGGGATACCAAATGTCGTGACATCTATACTTGCTGGTTATAGAGCATTTGATACTCTTGGTGAGGTTTTAGTTATCTTCATAGCTGGTATTTCAGTATTGGGTATACTTAGAGAGGAGAAAAATAATGGGTGATAATGTTGTAATTAAAATCATTAGCACACTAATGATCCCCCTTATTCTTATCTTCGGCTTATATGTTCAGTTTCATGGTGAATATTCTGCTGGTGGTGGTTTTCAAGCTGGAGTAATACTAGCAGCAAGTTTTATTTTATATGATCTTGTATTTAGCAATGAGAATTTTGGATTCAAATTGAACACTGAAATAATTCTAAACTTCATAGCTACTGGGGTCGCGCTATACGTATTAGTAGGTATTTTTGGACTCCTTTATGGCGGTAATTTTCTAGACTATAGCTATCTCTCGTTATCAAATGATACAAGTTCAGGACAAAAAATTGGAATATTTCTAGTTGAAATAGGTGTGGGATTAACAGTCAGCGGTGTAATGGTTCTCATATACAAAATGTTTAACAATAGTAAAGCTTAGTAATGATTTATGCTCTTAATATGATTCTTTTTACTCTTGGATTAGTTATAATGATCCGCGAGTCAAATCTAGTCAAAAAAGTTATTGGTTTGAATATTTTTCAAAGCTCTATATTTATTTTTTTTATTTTATTGAGTAAATTAAATGATAGTCTCCCACCGATATTAGAAGACTATAACTATGATTATTCTAATCCTCTTCCTCATGTCCTAATATTGACAGCTATAGTTGTAAGTATTTCAACAACCAGTCTTGCACTAGCATTAATATTAAACATCAAAAAACAATTTAATACAATCGATGAAGATGAAATAAGTAAGGACGATCAATGAGCCAAATACCAGTTTTAATTCTAATTTTGCCATTATTATTTGTACCAATAATAATTCTAATGAGGATGTTTAAGGTATCTTACCTAATTATAGTTGTAAGTTCAGTATTGAATTTTCTCCTAATAACAATACTGACTATAAATGTCTTCACCAATGGAGCTGTGTTTTACGAATTGGGCGGCTGGCCACCGCCAATAGGGATTAGATTAAATGCAGATATGTTGTCCTGTTTATTTCTAATGTTAATTGGATTTATGAATTTAGTATGTATTATTTCTTGTAAAGAGATTGTTGAAAAAACTGTCTCCTCAAGTAAGGTTTATTTATTCTATATAGCATGGTTATTATGTAATACCGGTTTCACTGGGATCATCTTAACAGATGACATATTTAATATGTTTGTGTTTCTCGAGATATCTTCATTATCTAGTTATTATTTAATTTCACAAGGCAATCAGAAAAAATCTACATTTGCAGCTTTGCAATATTTATTTATTGGAAGTATAGGTGCAATTTTTGTCCTTTTTGCAATAGGGCTTCTGTATATGATTACTGGTACACTCAATATGCAAGATCTAACTAAACAGCTTGCTGTTGTTGAAGAAAAGCAAATAATACTTTTTGCGATTGTATTTTTACTTGCAGGAGTTGGGATCAAATCTGCATTGTTCCCACTCCATGGTTGGCTTATTAAAACTTATGCCTATTCGCCATCAATAGTTACAACGTACTTTTCAGGCACTTCAACTAAGATTGGAATTTATATTTTCTTTCGTGTTTTTCTTGATATTCTTAATAATATTGGTCCATTAACATTATTTTCACTATCCGATATTCTAATTGCTCTATCTTCAATTGGTGTAGTTTTAATCACCTATTATGCAATTAAGCAGACTGATGTTAAAAAGATGTTAGCTTACTCGAGTGTAGGGCAACTAAGTTATATCTTTATCGCAATGATACTATATATACCTGATGGCATTACAGCCTCTCTTGTACATGTTATTAATCACTCAATAATTAAAACATCTCTTTTTTTAACACTGACGCTTTTATTTATTTCTAAAAAAGAGGTGTTGCTAACAGACCTGGCTGGATTATCAAGTAAACAACCAATTGTTACAAGTTGCTTTCTCATCATGTCATTAGCTCTTGTAGGATTACCACTTACAGCAGGTTTTATAAGTAAATGGTACTTGATTCTATCGCTTATTCAGTCTAAGTATTGGATGTTCACTAGTATTGTAGTATTAACATCATTCATGACACTATTTTATGTTTGGAAGATGATTGATCAAGTTTATTTCAAAGAAAATTCTAATGGGGAGATGTTTGAACTAAAAAAACATCAGTTTATCCCGATAGCGTTTTTAACGCTTCTAATTATATACTTGGGTATTGAAACAAGTTTAACAGTTGGAGTATCACAGAGTATTGCTTACGATATCATATATGGAGTAATTTAGAATGACGCTTTACCTAACACATCTTATTTTTCTCACTCTGTCTCTAGTGATACTCTATATTCTAAGACATAAGTCTAATATTAGTAGATATCATAATTTCATCAGCCTCTTTTCATTTGTTATTTCTTTAAGTATTTTTCTTAAAAGAGATTTATTATTAGGTACAAAAGTACAACTCATAGAAGTGTTTGATAAAGTCTCAATTACTTTTTATCTAGATGAGATTGGTATTATATTTCTTCTAGTTTCAAATTTTCTATGGTTTCTGACATCTTTATACGCCTCCAGGTATCTTGTTTTAAATGATTACAATAATCAGAATATTTTCTACATATTTTTCTTGTTTGCTATGCTTGCAACGAATGGAATCATTTACTCAGAGAATTTATTTACAATTTTTATTTTTTATGAAATCCTCACACTATCAACATACCCTCTTGTAACTTTAAAGAAAAATGAAGACTCGTTAAAGTCGGGTAAAAAATATTTATTTATACTTCTTGGTACTTCAGTGATTTTTCTTCTTCCTGCAATTATAGTTACTTATTCTGTTACAGGGTCTATATCGTTTAGTGAGCCTATACCATTTTCTGGAGTAAGCGAAATAATCTTAATTATCACCATGCTACTATTTATCTTCGGTACAGCTAAAAGTGCTGTAATGCCATTTCATAAATGGCTACCATCAGCCATGGTCGCACCAACTCCTGTAAGCGCCCTGCTACATGCAGTAGCAGTCGTAAAGTCCGGAGTTTATATACTTACAAAAATTTTCTTACTTATCTATGGAGCTAGTGTTTCTTCTATGACAAGCATGCAAGTTTTCGTAGTTGTAATTTGTTTTACAATAGTGGCATCTTCAGTTATTGCACTTAGACAAGACAGTATAAAGCTCAGACTTGCCTATTCAACAATAGGTCAATTATCATATATCCTACTAGGTATAATTATACTAGCACCCCTGTCAATACTTGCTGCTTTATTGCATTTTATTTTTCATGCATTTGGGAAAATAGTGCTATTTTTAAGCGCTGGTATCTTTGCAACAAATTTCAAAGTAAAGAATGTTTCTGAAATGGATGGGTTAGCTACGATTGCGCCCCTCACATGCTTTTCAATGACTGTAGGTGCTTTAATAATGATAGGATTGCCTCCGACAATAGGTTTCATAAGTAAATGGTATCTTCTCTTGGGTTTATCGAGTTCAGAAGAATATTTAGCGATAAGCGTGATAATTATAAGCACCTTACTTAATGCAGGATATTATTTACCAATGATATACAAAGTGTACTTTAATGACTGTACTAATGCTAACTCCAAAATAAGAGAAGACATATTTCTAGTAACTCCTGTTTTTCTTGTTACACTTATTGGGATTATGATGTTCTTTTTATCTACACCGATCGTGTCTTTTGTACAACAGATAGGATACATGCAATGAAAACAAGAAAAAATATCATATACTCATTATTCATTATAATTAGTTTTACGCCGTACTTATATCTTTTCTACGATTTTAAAAAAGTGAAGTTTTCTGTGGATAATTTGGTAGGTTTTTATCCTATTTATGGGTTTTTTGCATGTGTTGGATTAATAATATTTGCTAAATTACTTGGTTTACTTCTTAAGAAAGACGAGGATTTTTATGATTGACTTTTTATCGTATCCAGTCAGCTATTTAGTACTTGGTGCTGTAGCAATATTTCTGAAACCAAAGTTTGCTAATACAATTGGAATGCTATCTATAATCTCGTCAATGCTATGCCTATTAATAGTTTCTGACAGTCAAATATTAAATTATAAAATAATGTCATTTAATAATGTATTTTATCAAATCAGTGATTTGTCATTTTTATTTTGTATTGTGTTTTTAATAATTGGATTATTTGGAAAAATCTTCTCGTTTTACAGGGAAAATAGTAATGAAAAAGGGTATGTACTTCTCTATATTGCTTCTGCTCTAGGTGTTGTGCTTTCTGGAGACTTTCTAACACTCTATGTTTTTTGGGAGATAATGGCCATAACATCGACATTTGTTATTTGGTCAACTAGAAATCAACTTTCTTTAAATAGTGGTAATAGATATATAATTCTCCATCTTATAGGTGGATTAATTCTCCTAATTGGACTTATCGGTCTGTATGGTCAAACTTATGATCTAACGATTCGTGAGATTTCTCTCAATACTTGGTACAGCTGGTTCATATTAATCGGTTTGTTACTCAATGCAGGCGCTCCTCCATTCTCACAATGGATACCAGATGCCTATCCAGAGGGAAGTTATTCATCATCAGTTTTCTTATCTGCGTATACTACTAAAACGTCTGTATACGTTCTTATTGTGACATTCGCTGGTAATACTATTCTAATTTACATTGGCATTTATATGATACTTTATGGCATCGTTTATGCTCTATTAGAAAATGACATCAGGAGGATTTTGTCCTATAGTATTGTGAATCAAGTAGGGTTTATGATTGTGGGCATTGGAATTGGAACAGAGCTTGCAATAAATGGTACATCTGCACATGCATTCTCGCATATTATCTACAAGGGTCTTCTATTGATGTCAGCAGGTAGTGTTCTTTATGTGACTGGCAAAAGAAAATGTACTGATGTTGGTGGCTTATATAAAACTATGCCAATTACTGCTGCTTGTGGGATAATTGGAGCTTTTGCGATTTCGGCTTTCCCCTTTACATCAGGATTTATCTCAAAATCAATGATTGTAGAGTCAAGCTATATAGAAGGATTAGAGATTATTTGGTATTTTCTCTTGATTGGCTCTGCAGGCGTTTTCTTACATGCAGGGATTAAGTTTCCTTGGTTCGTATTTTTCCACAGAGATAAAAAACTAAAGGCTACTGACCCACCAATTTTTATGATAATACCTATGGTTTCATTATCGTTTATATGCATCATAGTTGGGATATTTCCAAATCTGCTTTATGCGCTACTACCATACAGTGTTGATTATGTCCCATACACAGGAAATCATATAGTATCGCAGCTACACCTATTATTATTCTCTGGATTAGCTTTCTTTATGGCATTAAAGTATTTAGAGAGGACTCTTACCATAACGTTAGATATAGATTACCTTTATCGTAGAAACTATGCTTTGTTAAGATTGATGCTATCAAGGATAGTTAGTTATTTTCTATCTCTTCGAGAAATTTTTAGATATACAAAAATAGATAAGAAATTATATCTTATAGAGCATACACTACTCAACCAGTCATCAATATCGATTATGTTGTCTATAATTACTGTTGTGATTATATTAGTTTTCTTATTAAATGTATAATCTAAGTACCACCAATAGTTACTTTATCTACTAGTATAGACCCGGTCCTTATGTTGCCACGAATGTCATAATCTTTACCAACATGTAAAATATTTTTAAACATTTGTGTTAAGTTTGAAGCAACTGTAATTCCTGTTACAGGGTATTTTATCTGCCCATCTTTAAAGTAATAACCAAATGCCCCTCTAGAATAATCACCTGTTAGTAGATTAGCGCCACTACCCATCATCTCAGTTATGATCACGCCCTCATCAACCAGATTAATTAAGTTATCTGTTTGCTCATCTGATGATTCAACTATGATATTTGTTAAAACTCCATTACCAGTACAATCTAAATTCAATTTCCTAGCTGAATAAGTATCTAAGAGATAGGTTTCCAGAATACCTTTGTTAATTATATTCTTCTTTTCAGTCAAGACTCCATCTGAATCAAACGGCCTTGTTCCCATCCCTTCGACGATGAGAGGATCTTCACGAATAGTTATAAAATCGGGAAAAATTTCAGATCCTAGTTTATCTAGTAAGAAACTTGATTTTTTATAAATAGCATGACCATTGATCGCACTAAGAAAATTATTAAAAAAAGATGTCGCGACCTCTGCCGGAAAAATAATAGGACAAACTCTAGATGATATAGTTTTGGCATTTAGTCTTGATATTGCCCTAGATGAAGCTTTTTTTCCTATTTCTGATGGAGATTCTAAGTTTTCATATTTTCTTGTAGACGAATACCAATAATCTCTCTCCATTGCTTGATTGTCACCTGCAAGCATAACGCATGATAGCGAGTAATCTGTTGATTTAAAATGACCATACATCTCTTCAGAATTAAGTATCATGTACTCACTATTCGATTGAGAATAGGAGCTACCCTCAGAATTACTGATCTTTTTATCATACTCAAAACCAGCAGATTCACATGTCTTCGCAAGTTCTGTCGCCTCATCCATGTCAAAGTGTCGTGGAAAGTAGATTCCAATATCTTT
>CAJWMM010000002.1 GCA_913043035.1 uncultured Gammaproteobacteria bacterium
CAGCACTAGATGTAACTTTACAGCTTCAAGTATTAGGGTTGTTAAAAAAACTTAGTAAAGAGAATGGTATGTCTCTAATACTAATATCTCATGATTTAGATTTAATAAAAAACTATACAGACAATGTTGTTATTATGAAAGATGGTGGAATAGAGGAGGCAAACTCAACAAACTCAATATTTGATAATCCACAATCTAGTTATACAAAACAACTAATAAACTGCAGACCTGAGAGAATGATTGAACAGAACAGTTGCAATCAGGAATTATTAAAAATAAATAATTTAAATTGTCGTTTTTTAACACAAAATTCCTTATTTAAAAATAAAAGAAAGTACTTTCGCGCGCTTACTGATATTAATCTAAGTCTCAATGTTGGAGAGACTCTTGGTATAGTCGGTGAGTCCGGATCGGGAAAATCTACTCTAGCAATGTCGATACTCCAATTATTAAGATATCAAGGACAGATAATATTTGATGGTATACCACTTGAGCAGATCAGCAAAGATAGTTTACGATATCAAAGAAAAGACTTTCAAATTGTTTTCCAAGATCCATATTCATCATTATCCCCTCGATTAAATATATTGGAAATATTATCTGAGGGTCTATCGGTTTACGGTGATTACACAGAAATTCAATTGGTAAAGTTATGCGAGGATCTATTAAAGGAGGTAGGGCTCGAGCCTTCTATGATGTATAGATACCCACATCAATTTTCAGGTGGTCAGCGACAGCGAATAGCGATTGCCCGCGCTATTTCATTGAAGCCAAAGTTAGTAATTATGGATGAGCCAACTAGCGCTCTAGATGTAGTTGTTCAAAAAAATATACTTGATCTAATTATTTCTATTCAAAAGAAATATAATTTGAGCTATATTTTTATCTCCCATGATATAAAAGTTGTTGGTGCAATTTCACATAAAATTTGTGTCTTAAAGAAATCTAAGATTGTTGAGTTTGGCGAAACGGATAATGTTCTTCAAAATCCACAATCAGAATATACACAACAGTTGATTAGATCAACTTTATTTACTAGTTAGTATATCCTGCAACACTTGGCAATATATATCTTTTAGCATGACAATATTATTCAAAGTGGTGGATTCGTTTATTTTATGGATCGATTTATTTACTAAACCAAATTCAATTACATCATCACAGATCTTTGCCATAAACCTACCATCAGAGGTCCCACCATCTGTCGATATTGTAGCGTTATTGTTAGTTATCTTTTGAACTGCTTTAGAGCAAACATCAAGAAGTCTTGAATTCCTCGATAAATATGGTTCTCCAGAATGAGACCATTTAACCGAATAATCAACTCCCTCGCTATCTAGAATTGAAATCACAGATTTCTTAAGTGAATCAGCATCAGTCTCAGTTGAGTATCGAAAATTAAAATCCATAGTTAATATACCAGGAATTATATTACTTGCTCCAGCACCGCTGTTTATATTTGAGACTTGAAATGATGTAGCTGGGAAATATTCATTACCGTTGTCATATTCTTGATTAATAAGTTTTTCTAATACAGGTGATAATAAATGAATAGGATTTCTTGCATTTTGTGGATAGGCAATATGGCCCTGGACACCTCTAATTTCAAGGCTGCCAGATAAAGATCCTCTTCTACCATTTTTAATTGTATCCCCAAGATTCTCTTTGCATGATGGTTCACCTACAAGACAGAAATCTATTTCAATATCTTTTAATTCCTCTTTAACTAAACTTTGTATTCCATGTATTGCTGGACCTTCTTCATCACTTGTTAAAATCACCATTAGAGAGCCATTTATGTCTTTAGTTGCTTTTAACAATTCTTCTATAGCTATTAGCATAGATGCTATACTACCTTTCATATCTGAAGTACCTCTTCCGAAAAGTGTGCCATCATCCTCATGAAGTTCAAATGGAGGAGAATTCCATTTGTCTATCTGTCCAATCGGAACGACATCAGTATGCCCAACAAATGCAAGCCTTGGACTTTTATTGCCATATGTTGCTATAAGATTACTGACTCCAGATTTTTCAATTATATTTATTTCAAACCCAAACTTCTTGAGGAAATCTGAAATTATGGATTGACATCCATCATCATACGGCGTGATAGATTTACAGCTAACCAATTTCTCTAACATTGAGTAAACATCATTATTCTTGGCACTCATTTTTCTTCCATCCTCTTTGTTAAAATATCATATCCACTTCTCGTAACTAAGATTGTATGCTCCCACTGCGCTGAGAGTGATTTATCTTGTGTAACGACCGTCCATCCATCATTCAGCACTTTAGTTGAAGCTTTGCCTGCATTAATCATTGGTTCAATAGTAAATGTCATTCCTTCTTCTAAAACAATACCAGTACCCTCAACCCCATAATGAAGTATTTGAGGAGATTCATGAAAGTTTCTACCAATCCCATGACCACAATATTCTCTTACTACAGAAAAGTTATTACTCTCTGCATGTTTCTGGATAATTGCTCCAATTGTTCCAATATGAAGCCCTGGTTTTACTTTTTCAATAGCCATCATCATACACTCTCTTGTAATATTACATAATCTCTCAGCTAATATAGATGGCTTACCTACCATGAACATTTTGCTTGTATCTCCATGAAAACCATCTTTAATAACTGTCACATCAATGTTAATTATATCACCACTTTTAAGAATTTTGTTTTTTGATGGGATCCCATGACATACTTGATGATTCACAGATGTACAAATTGACTTAGGAAAACCATGGTAATTTAAAGGAGCTGGTACCGCATTCTGTTTTTGAGTGATATAATCATGACAAATTATGTCTAGTTCGTGTGTAGTTACTCCAACTTTGACATGCTCTTCTATCATCTCAATTACCTCTGAGGCTAGCTTACCAGCTTTCCTCATCTTAGAGATTTCATTCTCATTTTTTAAATCAATCATATATCTCTGAAACCCATATTTTCTAGCACAAAATATCAGATTTTTATTGTTCATTCCATGTAAATATGATAAAAAACCTTATCAATGTATTATTGTAGAACGATTTGGAGTAAATATACATAAGTGGCCAATTTATCAGTGAAAGAGATGATTTCAGCAGGTGTCCATTTTGGACATCAGTCAAAATATTGGAATCCAAAAATGCGTCCTTTTATTTTTACAACTTATAAAAAACTCCATATAATAAATTTAGATAAAAGCATTGAAAGATTTAAATCTGCATCCTCATTCATTGAAAAACTAGCTAAAAACAATTCTAAAATACTATTTGTCGGTACAAAAAGAGCAGCTAGTGAGATAATTAAGAAACATGCCTCCAATGTTAAGATGCCATATGTAAATAATCGTTGGCTAGGAGGAATGCTCACCAACTTTGATACTGTAAAGAAATCTATTCAAAAACTTGAAAATCTAAAACGTCATTTAGATAGATCGAAGATTCTTGAGGATATGACTAAGAAAGAGACATTATCAATAAAAAAACAAATAACAAAATTAGAAAAAAACCTTGCTGGTATTAAAGATCTGGAAAAGTTACCAGATGCATTATTTGTTATTGATACAAGATACGAGAAAATTGCAATACAAGAAGCTAATAAACTCAACATACCGGTTATAGCAATTGTTGATAGCAATAACTCATTCGATGGTGTTGACTATATGATACCAGGAAATGATGATTCAATGTCCTCAATTGAGTTATTTGTGAGTGAAATTTCAAAAATTATAAGTAGCAATAAACATCAAACACAAACAAAAACCAACCACCAAGCATCATCTAAAAAATCAATCAAAAAGAAACAAGTAATAGAAGTAGAAAAAGATAAATTAAAAAATCAGTCTGAGTCAGTTAAAGAGGATTGATGCATGGCTTCTGAATTAGATCTTCTGAAACAGCTAAGAGAAATTACAGGTGCTGGCGTAATGGACTGTAAAAAATACCTTAAAAAATCAAATAACGATGTCAATGAAGCTGTCAAGCTTATGAGATCTGAAGAGGGTATAAAGGCTGATAAAAAATCATCCAGAATTGCAGCTGAGGGTATTGTTTATTTTCACTCAAATAACGAAAAATCAATATTAATAGAAATTAATTCTGAAACTGATTTTGTTGCAAGAAGTGACGACTTTGTCAGTTATGTTAAGGAATGTTGCCAGAAGATACTCCAAACGCAGTATTCTGATCTCGAATCAATGATTGCGGATGCAAATAAAGTATATTTAGAAGAAATAGAAGAACATAAAAAAAGCGCGATTGCAAAGTTAGGTGAAAATATAGTGATTCGTCGTTTTAATACATTTAATACAAAAGAACATTGTGTAGTTGGTTACACTCACAATTATAAAATTGGTGCTGTAGTAATCCTAGAGAAAAATGATGAAGCTCTTGGTAAAGATATTTGCATGCAAGTTGTAGCTTCTAATCCAATTTCTGTTGATGAAAAAACAATTGATGAATCGGTTATATCAAACGAAAAAGATATCTATAAAGCTGAACTTAATAAGATTGATAAAAAAGAAGACATAAAAAGAAATATTCTAGAAGGAAAAATCAAGAAGTTTATTTCGGATAATACATTATTAGACCAACCTTTTATTAAAGATAACTCATTAACACTCAGAAAATTGCTTAAAGATAATACTATTATATCATTCCATAGATTCCAGCTTGGCGAAGGATTAGAGAAAAAAAATGAAGATTTTGCCAAAGAAGTATACGGTCAGATTAACAAGTAATAATATATAACTAACTATTAACAAGTAATAATATATAACTATTTACTATTCATGATTACAAAAATGACATGTAATGATAGAATATAACTATCATGATAGAGGGAATAAAACAAGAAACAGAGAAGTTAATGGGAAAAGCCATTGATAGTCTTCATTCAACACTATCCAAAATAAGAGCAGGGAGACCAAACCCAAGTATGTTAGATAGTATTGAAGCTGATTACTTTGATGTAAAAACTCCTCTTAAACAACTTGCAAATATTTCAGTTACTGATGCATCAACTCTCAGTCTAAATATTTGGGATAAAAATGCGATTAAGCCGATAGAAAAGGCAATTATTGATTCCAATTTGGGGTTATCCCCGGTAGTTAATGGCACAAATATTTTAATCAAAATACCTCCACTTACACAAGAAAGAAGAGATGAGTTAAAAAAATTACTCAAAAAGGAGGGTGAAAATACAAAGGTCTCTTTAAGAAATATTAGGAGAAATACAAATTCTACCATTTCAAATTTAGAGAAAGATAAGAAAATATCAAAAGATTTTGAAAGAGATTATATTATTGAAATCCAAGAAATTACTGATGATTTTATCAAACAATCTGAGATAATTATAAATGAAAAAATGACAGAGATAAGCGAAGTTTAAATGGCTAACAGTATAATTAAACATGTTTCTATTATTATGGATGGTAATGGGCGTTGGGCAAAAGAAAGAAATATGCCAAGATCATATGGCCATAGAAAAGGTATTGATGCAGTTAAAAAAATTATTAATGCATCATTAGTCAGGCAGATATCTTCCCTCACTCTTTTCGCTTTCAGTAGTGAGAACTGGATAAGACCCTCTAATGAAGTAAAACTATTAATGACTTTGTTTAGAGAATCCATAATAAATAATATGGAGAATCTACATGAAAATAATATAAAAGTGACGTTCATAGGTGATCTTGATAAATTTGACCGAACACTTAAGAAATATATATATACTCTCGAAGAATTAACAAAATATAATTCTGGTCTAGAATTGAATTTTGCTGTCAATTATGGTGGTAAATGGGATATTATTAATGCTGTTAATAAGGCAATATCTACACAAGACGATTTAGCCAATAAAACTATTAATAAAGATGATATTGAGAAAAATTTGTCTTTTTACAAAAATCATCCTGATTTGATGATTAGAACTGCTGGAGAGCATAGGCTCAGTAATTTTATGTTATGGCAACATGCATACACAGAACTCTATTTTACAGATACTTTGTGGCCAGATTTTGATGAAGAAGACTTTGATACTGCTATCAAATTTTTTCATAACAAAACTCGAAAATTCGGCGGGCTCAAATCTGTTAAACAAATAGAACAAAATGAAAAGTAGAGTCATCACTGGTTCGTTTTTAGCACTAACTTTCTTATTCAGTATTTTTTTGTTACCACCTTTCATACTTGGAATTCTTTTGACTTTATTATTTGTCTACGCATTTATAGAATGGTTATCATTAACATCATTAAGTAATCAGTTTAAAATAATATATCTAACACTTTTCATAACTGTAATTTTTATGTCATTTAATATATCAAGAAATATTTTTTACGATTTAATTAATTTTGCTATGATGTTTTGGTTAATAATTGCTTCAGTGATAATTCTGAAGTCTTCGTTACTGAAATACATTTTTTCTAAGTTAGCACCTATTTTGGGTATTGTTAGCTTGTATCTTTGCTGGATTGTTATAATTCACATGTCATCCCAGGCAAGTTTGCCAGTAATAAATCAATCTATTACAAATATATTTGAGGATGATAATTTTGATAATGTTAGAGGCTATTTCGTACTGATAATTGCAATTGTATCATTATCTGATATCGCAGGTTACATAGTTGGTAAGACATTTGGAAAGACTAAACTTTGCGAGAGTATTAGTCCAAATAAAACCATAGAGGGGTTTCTGGCATCTATTGTCATTCCATCAGTTGTGTTCATATCTTATTTTATCTTTTTCAAAGAATACCCTCTTCTAGTCTTAGATATGTTATTAATGGTAATGTGTTGCGTATCTTGTACAATTGGAGATTTATTTATCAGTATTTTGAAGCGTACATATAATAAAAAGGATTCTGGTAGTTTACTACCAGGACATGGAGGAATTCTTGATAGGCTTGATAGCTACCTTCCAACTACTATCATTTATTATTATTGGATGTTCATATGAAAAGACAAAATATAACAATTCATGGATCTACAGGCACTATTGGCAAAAACACACTATCAGTCATTGCTAAAGCTAGCAATCAATATAAAGTATTTGCATTATCTGCGAAGTCGAAAATTAACACTTTGTTTAATCAAATAAAAAAATTTTCACCAAAATATGCTGTAGTAATTAGTAAAGAAAAAGCTAATCAATTATCAAATCTCTGTAAGGAAAATAACCTTACCACCAAAATACTTTTTGGCGCAGACAGTTATGATCGTGTATCATCTGATAGTAGAGTTGATTGTGTTCTCTCAGGTATATCGGGCACATCTGCTTTACGACCAACATATACGGCAATTCAGTCAGGAAAAAAATTATTACTCGCAAATAAAGAATCATTAATAATGTCAGGAGAATTAATGATTAAAGCTGCATTAAAGAGCGGATCACAGATTATTCCAATCGATAGCGAGCATAATGCTCTTTTTCAAATATTATCACCTCTATTTAAAACCTCAAAAATTGATTTAAGAAAAAGGGATGAGATATCAAAAATTATATTGACTGCATCTGGTGGGCCATTTCTCAATTTCAAAAGAAAAGATCTTAGATATGTCACGCCTGATGAGGCAACAAAGCATCCAAATTGGGAAATGGGTAAAAAGATCTCGGTGGATTCAGCCACAATGATGAATAAAGGACTAGAAATAATAGAAGCCTCTATTCTCTATGGAATTGACTATAGTAAAATAGATGTATTAATTCACCCACAAAGCATAATACATGCGCTAGTTACGTTCAGTGATGGATCAACGATATCGCACCTTAGCAATCATGATATGAAAATTCCAATAAGTTATGCCTTGTCGTGGCCAAAGAGATTTGATAGAAAAATTGGAAAACAGTATTTCTCCTCCATAGATAAACTTACACTTCGTCAAGTAAAAAAAAGAGAGTTTCCATGTTTAGATATGTGCATTGAATCTATCAAGATAGGAAAAAATGCACCTACTATCATCAATGCAGCTAATGAAGTAGCAGTTGAACATTTTCTAGATCATTCTGTGAAATTCACTGACATTCCCATCATAATTAAGACTATATTAGACAGATCGCGATTTGTACGATTGAAAAACATTGATGATGTTATAGAATGTAACAAAGAAACAAGAAAACTAACAACTAAGCTAATCGAGAGTAGATGGAAATAATACAGAGCATTATCGGTTTTTTTATTGCAATTGGAATATTAGTAACGTTTCATGAGTTTGGTCACTTTATTGTTGCACGATTTTTTAATGTAACAGTTCTCAATTTTTCTATTGGATTTGGTAAGAGTATATACTCTAAAAAGTTCCCTGGTAAAACAACCGAATATAGTATTGGTGCAATCCCACTTGGGGGTTATGTTAAAATGCTTGAATCACAAGAGATGGGTGACTTGGATAAAAGTAATCCTAGTTTCGCCACGAAGTATTGTTTTGATAAACAATCAGTTTATAAAAGGTTTTTAATTGTTGCTGCTGGGCCAGTTTTTAATCTAATACTTGCAGCAATTTTTTTCATTCTAGTTCATTTGTCTGGCATTACTGGTATGAAGCCTTTAATAGAATCGATCGATGGAGTATCTGATTCAGTTTTGTCATATCAAGACAATGCTTTGATTACAAAAGTAAATAATATCGATACTAAACGATGGCAGGATGTTAGGGTAGAGACGCTTAATGGAATAGTTAGAGGAGATAAACAGCTAAGACTTACCATTTTGAAGAATTATGATGAGGTGCAAAATATTGAGATACCAATAGATCAGAGTGTTCTTAAAAAGAAAGGAGACATAATTAAGAATATGGGTTTTGTGCCATCTAGACCTGATTTTGGGACTTCCTTGGGTGGCGTTCAAGAGAATTCACCTGCATCGCTTGCAGGTTTGCAAATTGGAGATAAGATTATATCAATTAATGGTGAGACTGTATCTAAATGGTCAGAGTACGTGGACATTGTTCAAAAAAATCCAAATAATATTTTACGCTTAAATGTGGAAAGAAATCAAAAGTTGCTAGACATCATATTAGTACCAAGCGAAATGAAAATTGATAACAAAATAGTTGGATTTGCTGGCATTTCACCAGCCCGTGGAGCTTTGGAAAAATATCGTATCAAAGTCAAGTATCCATTAATCGAATCAATAGATAAATCAATAAATCTTACTATAGATTATACTTTACTAACTTTTAAAATGATATATAAATTATTTTCAGGCCAAGCGAATGTTGAAAATATAAGTGGCCCTTTAAGTATTGCAGAATTCTCGGGAAAATCATTAGCAATGGGATATGTTTATTTTATATATTTGATGGCTGTTTTGAGTATAAGCCTAGGTGTTCTTAATCTACTTCCTATACCCATGCTAGATGGTGGCCATCTTGTTTACTACACAATCGAGATGATTATAGGTAAACCTGTATCAATGAAAATTCAGTTAATAGGGCAACAACTTGGAATAGTTGTCCTTCTGAGTATAATGGTATTAGCTTTCTATAATGATTTTTTGAGAATTTTCAGTGGTTAAAAATCTATTTCTATTTATATTCTTTTTAAACTTATTCCTTGTTAGTCAGTTTGTCTATTCAGAAGATAGCCAAATTATAATCAATAAAATTATTATCGAAGGAAATCAGAGAGTAACTGATGATACCGTTTTAAGTTATTCTGATATCTCTGAAGGTGATGTTTTTACTAGTCAGATAGGAAGAAGAATAATTAAAGATCTTTACGAGACCGGTTATTTTGATGATGTATCATTAAATATAGAAGGAAATATACTCACTATCAAGTTTAAAGAAAAGCCCATAATATCTATCATCAATATTATTGATAATAAGATTGTAGAGGATGATGATATATTTACAGCTCTTGATAATGTTGGAATTAGTAGAGCTAGGCCATTTGATAAGAATATTTTTGACAAAATAGAACAAGAGCTTACTCGACTCTACTTTGATCGCGGAAGATATAATGCGAAAATTAGCTCCAAAGTTACTACCCTTGAGAGAAATAGGGTTGCAATAGATTTAATCGTTAAAGAGGGAGATGCATCTCGAATTCGAAAAATTAATTTTATTGGCAACAAGAATTTCTCATCAGATAAGCTCCGAGAACTTATGCAATTAGGCACGAAATATTTCTTCGAATTCTGGTCTGATCGTGACACTTATTCTGGTTCGCTATTACAAGCTGATATGGCGAAGATAGAAGAATATTATTTCAATAGGGGTTTTATTCGTTTCCGCATACTATCTAATCAAGTAAACCTCTCTAATAACAACGAAGACATCTTGATCACTATAAGTCTAGAGGAGGGAGAAAAATATGAGTTTGGGGACCTCAAAGTTTTTGGTAACCAGGTCTTAAATGAGAGTATTCTGAAAAGAGAAATATCAAGAATATTGCAACCTGGGCAAATTTTTTCCCGTGAAAAAATCCAACAATCTGAAATATTAATTAAAAATATGCTCGGTGAAGAAGGTTACGCATTTCCGAATGTTGCTGCTATACCTGTCATAGATGACGAAACACAAATTGTTGATATAGATTATCGTCTCAGCATTGGCAAAAAAAGTATCGTTAGAAGAATCACAATAGCAGGTAATACAGGTACTAATGATGAAGTTTATAGAAGAGAACTCCGGCAATATGAATCTTCGCTTCATAAACAGTCATCAATTGAAAGATCTAAAATAAGACTGCAAAGACTCAAGTATGTCGATGATGTCGAGATCATAAAAACTAAAGTTGTTGATACTGACGATATGATTGATATAACTTTTAAGATTAAGGAGAGAAAAGCTGGGGAATTCAGAATAAGCGCAGGTTGGTCAGATACTGATGGTGCTATTTTTGATATAGATCTTAAACAAGATAATTTTCTAGGTGGTGGTAATAATGTTGCCATCAAGGCATCAAGAAGTAGTGTTCAAAACACTTTAAGAGTTTTCCTAACAGATCCATATTTTACGACAGATGGGGTAAGTAAAACAACAAATATCTTATTAAGTCAAACAGATGTTAGTAATACATCTACAGCCACTTATCTTTCTGATACACTTGGCTTTGGTGTTCTTTATAATATACCTATTTCAGAAACACAATCTTATGGCTACGGTATTGATCTTAATCTTACAAGATTTACCACTACTATAGGTTCACCAATAATAGTAACTCATCACCTAAATGATCATGGATCAAATGCAATAGGAGTAAATCTATCAGCTAGTTATACTTCTGATACGAGGAACAGAACAAGATTTGCTGAGACTGGAGTATTAAATCTGTTTCAAGCAGACCTCTTTCTAGCTTTAGATGGTGCTTCATATCTTACAACTAAATACGATGCAGAGTTAAATTATCCATACACACTTAAAACTTTTGGTTTTGATTGGAATACGGTCTTTCAGATTAAATCAATTATAGGCTTTGGTGTAGGTGTAAATGGCTCGACATCTCTTCCTTTTTACACTAAATTTTTCGCAGGCGGTAATACTACGGTTAGGGGTTTTAAGGGAGCAAGTCTTGGTCCATTTACCTATAATGCACCAAGGTCTGATACAACTTGTGCAGCCAAAGCAATTCCTGGGAAATTTATCAAATGCGATACCGTTGGTGGTGATTTTATTACAGCTGCTCAATTTGATTGGTTATTTCCACCACCTGATTTTCTAACTGAAGATACAAGAGGTGTAAGAGCTTCACTATTTGTTGATGTGGGTAACGTATTTGAGAAAGTTAATGATTTCGATTACAATGATCTTAGAGCAAGCTATGGCATACAGTTTAATGCATTGACACCTATTGGTTCTGTATCAGTTGGATTTGCAAACGCTTTAAGAGACAAAGAGGGTGACGATTTTCAGTCTGTCATTTTTAGACTTGGAGGTAACTTTTAAATGCAAAATTTTAGTAGAATATTAATATCATTAACACTTGTTATATTTATATTATATCCACAAACATCATACTCAGAAGTTAAAATGGGCATAGTTAATTTGTCTAGACTTTTAAATGAAGTACCAATGTACAAAGACGCACGTGAAAAAATTCAGAAAAAATTTGATCCGAGAGCAAGAAATCTAAAAACATTAGAGACTGAGTGGAATTCTTTAAACGATAAATATCTAAAAAACGAATCAGTTATGTCTGATAAAGAAAAGAAGAATCTTGTGACCAAGATCCAGGGTGTGGAGGAAAAATTTAGATCTGGACAAGAAAAGCTTCAAATTGATTTAGAGAAAACTCAAAGAGAAGAATATAGTAAAATTGAAAAAATAGTTAATGAGACAATTACTGAGTATGCTGAAAAAAATAATTTTGACATTATACTTAGAGCAGAAAGTACTACACTTTATGCAAAAAAATATATCAATATTACTCAAGAAATAATATCAAAACTTCAGTAATGTTACTTACTAAAAAGCATACAATACTTCAATTAGCTGAAAAATATAATTGTGAAATAAAAGGTGATAAACAGACTCAGATAAGTTCATTTGCTAGTCTAGTTAAGCCAACAGATGAATCGCTAGTCTTTATAAATGACAAAAAAATGTTAGAGCTTGCTGATAATGATAACATTACGTGCTTGCTTACAACTGATGAGTTATCTAAATCGATTAATAAATCATGTTTGATATCAACTAACCCTCAACTTACTTTCTCTAGAATGTTGGCAGATAATATCAAAGAGAAAATTAACTTTCATACTATTAAAGATACGACAAAATATAAAAGCATAGCATCGACTACTTTAATTGCTGATAGCGCGGATGTTTCAGATGATGTAGTAATCGGTGACAACTGTATTATTTATCCAAATGTAACCATATACAGCAATGTTAAAATAGATAGTAATGTGATAATACATTCAGGAGCTGTGATTGGCGCAGATGGTTTTGGCCTGGTTCTTAATGAGGAAAAGTTATGGGAGAAGATACCACAAGTTGGCGGCGTTTCAATTGGTGATTTTGTTGAAATTGGGGCAAATACAACGATTGATAGGGGGTCTATAGATATGACAAGAATTGAACAAAATGTGAAGATCGATAATCTTGTACACATAGCTCACAACGTTCAAATTGGAACCAATACAGCGATTGCAGCGTGCGTAGGAATTGCAGGAAGTACAATTATTGGTAAAAACTGTACAATCGGAGGAGGATCTGGCATAAATGGGCATATAATAATTACAGATGATGTCCATATTCATGGTATGACGATGGTAACAAAAAGTCTTTTGAAGCCAGGGCAATATGCATCAGGAACTACGGTAGAACCAGTTGAAAGTTGGAGAAGGAATCAGGCAAGATTTAAATCGCTTGATAATACTCTAAAAAAATTCAATAGAGATATAGGGGAAAAAAATGACTAAAAACGAAATAATTAATTATTTGCCTCATAGGTATCCGTTCCTTTTGATTGATAAATTAATCGACTATAAAGAACATGATTATCTTATCGCTCAAAAAAATGTTAGTAATAATGAACCTTTCTTCCAAGGGCATTTTCCGAATCATCCTGTATTTCCTGGTGTTTTGATTTTAGAGGCAATGGCCCAAGCAACTGCTTTACTCGACTTTAAGAGTAATAAAAGAAATGACCCAGATTTACTTTACTACTTTGTAGGTATAGATAAAGCGAGATTTAAGAAGCCAGTGTATCCTGGAGATATACTAATTATTGAAGTCAAGCATACAAATAGCAAAAGAGATGTTCATAAATTTGACGCAGTCTGTAAAGTTAATGATGATATTGTGTGCCTTGCAGAATTACTTGGCGCAGTAAAAAATAAAAATGATACATAAAACAGCTATAATTCATCCTAGTGCTGAATTAGATTCAACAGTTTCTGTCGGAGCATATTCCATTATCGAAGAAGATGTTCGAATAGACAAAAATACTAAAATAGAGCCTCACTCAATAATAAAAAGTAATACAACCATTGGATGCGGTAATAAAATATATCAATTTAGTTCAATAGGTGAGGCGCCTCAAGATTTGAAATACAAAGGCGAGAAATCCCAATTACTAATATCTGACAATAATATCTTTAGAGAATTTTGTACAATCAATAGAGGTACAGAAGCAGGAATTAATAAAACAGTAATAGGGTCCAATAATCTTTTTATGTCATATACTCATGTTGCTCATGACTGTATTATCAAAGATAATTGCATCTTTTCTAATGCTGCGTCACTTGCAGGGCATGTAGAAGTAGGTAATCATGCATCACTTGGTGGTTTTACTTTAGTTCATCAATTTTGTAATATAGGTGATCATGCTTTTAGTGGACTTGGTTCTGTAATCTCCAGAGATGTTACACCTTTCACGCTTGTTGCCGGAAATCATGCGCGTGCATACAAAATAAATACTACAGGTCTAAAAAGATTTGGTATGACAGACGAGGTAATTCATTCATTAGAAAAACTTTTCAAGCTATTTGTGAAATCAAAAACACCAAGAGAAGAGTGTGTAAAAGTATTTAACGAGTCAGAAGCTAACTCTGAAGAATCAAAATATTTTGTTGATTTTATCCTTAAAAGCAACAGAGGAATTACAAGATAAATCAAGAAATAAGTCTATTAGCAATGCTAGCAAGATTCTTTGCTGCGCCAGGTTTTAATTCATCTCTAATTCTAATATATTTTTTTAATATCTCATTGCGATAATCCGCATCATTATCTATTCTATTCAACTCTGCCATTATTTCTACTTGATCATGATATTTTGGTTGAATGTATTCTTTTACAACTACTTCATCACCTAAATTATCGCCAAGTATCAGGTTTACTAATCCAATGTACTTAAGTTTCACTAATCTTTTCATAATAAGATAAGTTACAAATGATAATTGATACACTATTACCATAGGAATTCCCATTAAAGCTAATTCAAGGGTGACAGTGCCTGATGCAGTTATTACCTTTTTGCACTGCTTAATTTCTTCTCTATTCTTGCCACTTACAAGTAATGAATGCATATGTTTTGGAAGCATTTTTTCTAATAATTTCTTAGATCTATTATTTGCATAAAATATTGCAACATTATCCTTTTTAGTATCTCTTCTTTTCGATGGTTTGATGCAATCAAGCATTATATAGATATTATTTTTGATCTCTGATTCTCTGCTACCTGGAAAAATACCTAAATCATATCTTTTATCTTCGTAGTTAATTTCAATTGGATTTAGTTCATAATCGTCTGCTAGAGGATGCCCTACAAATGAGACATTTTCTGAGACTTTTGAAAAGATTTGATATTCAAATGGAAAAACAACCGCTAAATGGTCCACTACTTTAATAATATTATTGATTCTACTTTCTCGCCATGCCCAAACTTGCGGTGCAATATAGAAAAGTGTTGGTATACCTAATGATTTTGCATATGCCGCAACTTTAAGATTAAACTCCACATAATCAACTAGAATCACTAGAGTTGGTTTTTTATCTCTTATATATTTCTTTGCTAATTCAAGAATCTGTTTAATTTTTTTATATTTTAAGATAACTTCGGTTAAACCAACTACTGAGATGTCTTCTGAATTATGAATCAATGACACATTCATCTTTCTCATACTATCTTGCCCAATCCCTGAAAAAAATACATTGCTATTTAAAAGACGATGCTCTTGAATATATTTTGCTGCATGCTGATCTCCAGATGATTCCCCAGTTATTATAAATATTTCCTTCATTTCACTAGTAGTCATTAATTACGCTAATAATTATATTAATCTCTTTTTTTGTTAACTCAGGAAACATAGGTATAGATACACACTTTTTGCATATTTCCTCTGTTACTTTAAGTTTTGGTAGACCACCCATTCTCTTTTTGACTGCTGGCTGCATATATGCAGGCTTAGGATAATATATTCCAAATGGGATATTACTCTTAGATAAATAGTCAGTGAATTTTACTCTATTATCCACTATAAGTGTATATTGGTGATAAATATGATTTACATTATTGAAATTTGAGGGCGTGACTACTTTATCGTTATTTATAGATTGGTGATATTCACGTGCAATCTTAATTCTATCCTTGTTTAGCTTAGTCACTAGTTTAAGTTTTTCTAAAAGGATTACTGCTTGAATTTCATCTAAGCGACTATTATAACCAATTAAGTTATGTACATTTCTCTGAATTCCTCCGTGGTTACGGAGCATTCTAGCTTTATTGGCAAGCTGACTATTGTCTGTTATCATCATTCCACCATCACCAGCACACCCTAGGTTCTTAGTTGGAAAAAAACTAAAGCAACCTATGTCACCAAACGTCCCTGTTTGCTTTTTATCGATAGATGCTCCAAATGATTGAGCACAGTCTTCAATCATTTTAATCTTGTACTTCTTGCATATTTTTTTTACCTCTTTAGCTTCGTAGGGATGACCAAAAATATGCACACCTAGAATAGCCTTAGTTTTTTTTGTAATTTTTTGCTCAATTTTAGCAGTATCAATATTAAAAGTTTTAGGATCAATGTCCACAAAGACAGGTTCTGCGCCAACCAGTAATATTGTTTCTATTGTAGAGAAATAAGTAAATGGGGTTGTGATTATTTCATCACCTTGACCAATATCAAGAGATCTTAGCGCCATGATCAAAGCATCTGTCCCAGAATTGCATGTCACTGCATTTTTTGTAGATAGATATTTTGATACATTTTTTTCAAATGCAATAACATTTTTTCCCATTATATATTGACCAGTCGCTAAAACTCTTGATATTTTGGATTCTAGAGTAGGTTTAAGACGACTATACTGCCTGGAGAGGTCAAACAATTTAATTTTCTTCATAATTTTTTCGATATATCCTCAGCTACTTTTAAAGCATTCATTCCATTTATACCATCAACAAGAGGTTTTTCAAGACCCAAGCATGAGTTGACAAAGTTACTAATCTCTTTCTTTAATGAATCCGCTTTCTTATAACTATATTCGTTCTGTTTGAAAATACGATTAGAATTTTTAGAAAATATATTCATCTTAGAAAGCATAAAATCCACAGAATAATATTTATTTTTTTCGAAAATACGGATTTTCCTTTCATTTTTTGCACTTATTCTACTAGCTGTTAAATTAGCTACAGCATTATTTGTAAACTCGATTCGCACATTGGCAATATCTGTAGTTTTCGTAATTATTTTTCTTCCAAACACAGATAGTTTTTTTATAGGCGATTTTATTAACGAAAGAATAATGTCTATGTCATGTATCATTAAGTCAAATATCACATTTACATCTGTTGATCTTGGATTAAATTCTGCAAGTCTATGAACTTCTATAAATACAGGATTACTGATTTCACTAGTTAATTTCTCCATCACTGGGTTAAATCTTTCTAAGTGGCCAATCTGCATAATAGTTTTCTTTCTTTCGATCAACTGATTTAATTTCTTCGCTTGATATAATGTTTCGGTCATTGGCTTCTCTAGAAGAATGTTAATCCTATTTTGTAACAAAGATTTAGCTATCTGATAATGACTTATTGTGGGAGTAACAATCGAGGCACAATCTACGGCGCCAATGATATCTCTAAAATCAGTTGACTTTTTAATTGATTTATTAATATTAAGCTTTAAATTATTGATATCACTATCAATCACCCATTTAACGACTACATTTTTATTGTTAAGATATTTGTCAAGGTGATATTTACCTAAGTATCCCAGGCCAATTACAGCTGCTCTTAACTTTTTTTTCACCATATGGAGTATTGAATTCTCTTTTTTGTTATATTTAGGTATAAACTCAATTATATATAGTGAACTTTTTATGACAAGCTCAATTTTAGCTGGCGTAGACGAGGTTGG
>CAJWMM010000003.1 GCA_913043035.1 uncultured Gammaproteobacteria bacterium
CTGTAGGTGGTGTAGAGCCACAATCTGAGACAGTATGGCGTCAAGCTAATAAGTATGAGGTACCTAGGATGGTTTTTGTTAATAAGATGGATAGAGCTGGTGCTGATTTTTTCAGAGTTGTAGATCAGATTAAAACAAGGCTTGGGTCAAACCCTGTCCCTCTCCAGGTTCCTATTGGGTCCGAAGATTCATTTAAGGGTGTAGTAGATCTACTCACAATGAAATCGATTATTTGGGACGATGCTTCTATGGGTATGAAATTTGAAACTGGTGATATACCATCAGATTTACTAGAACAATCAAATAAGCTAAGAGAACAATTACTAGAGACTGCCGCAGAAGCTAGCGAAGAACTTATGGATGAATACCTTAACAGTGGTGACTTATCCATTGATAACATAATAAAAGGACTAAGAATAAGAACCCTTTCAAATGAAATCGTTCTTGCCATGTGTGGCACAGCTTTCAAAAATAAAGGTGTGCAAGCTATGCTCGACTCTGTAATCAACTTCATGCCTTCTCCAGTTGATGTCCCAGCTATTAAAGGCATATTAGATGATAAAGATGAAACTCAGGCTGAAAGAAAATCTTCAGACGAAGAGCCTTATTCATCACTTGCGTTCAAGATTGCAACTGATCCTTTTGTGGGTTCTCTTACTTTTTTTAGAGTTTACTCGGGAATACTAAAAGCTGGAGATACCGTATATAATTCAGTCACAAGAAAAAAAGAGAGAATCGGAAGAATTTTACAAATGCATGCAAATGACAAAAAAGACGTTAAAGAAGTCAGAGCCGGCGATATTGCGGCAGCCGTTGGATTAAAAGATGTTACTACGGGTGATACTTTATGTACACCCAATTCGATAATAACGCTTGAGAGAATGGAATTCCCCGATCCTGTTATATCCATTGCTGTAGAACCTAAAACAAAAGCTGATCAAGAAAAAATGGGTCTAGCATTAAGTAAACTAGCTCAAGAAGATCCTTCATTTAAAGTTACAACAGACCAAGAATCTAATCAGACTATAATTTCTGGAATGGGTGAACTCCATTTAGAAATTATTGTTGACAGGCTTAAAAGAGAGTTTTCGGTTGAAGCGAATGTAGGTAAGCCTCAGGTGGCATATAGAGAAACTATAAAAACAACAATCGAACAAGAGGCTAAATATATCAAACAAAGTGGAGGTAGAGGTCAGTATGGGCATGTTTGGCTAAAACTTGAACCTCAAGAAGCTGGCAAAGGATTTGAATTCGTTAATGCGATTGTGGGTGGAGCAATACCAAGAGAATTTATTAATCCTGTTGAAAAGGGAGTTAAAGAGCAAATGGAGAATGGTGTTATAGGAGGATTCCCTGTCGTTGATGTTAAAGTAACGTTATTTGATGGTTCTTTTCATGATGTTGATTCGTCTGAGGTAGCTTTTAAAGTTGCAGCCTCTCAAGCATTTAAAGAGGGTGCAAAAAAAGCAAAAGCTGTGATATTAGAGCCTATAATGTCTGTCGAAGCCGTAACACCCAAAGATTATTTAGGAGATGTCACAGGTGACCTCAACAGGAGACGTGGGATAGTTTTAGGTATGGAAGATACTGTTGTGGGAAATGTTGTTAAAGCTGAAGTTCCTCTATCTGAGATGTTTGGATACTCCACCACACTTAGATCGATGTCACAAGGAAGAGCTACTTATACAATGGAGTTCACTAAGTATGCAGAGTTGCCAAGCAATGTTGCAGAAACTCTTACAAAGCAGGCATCATAATGGTCGAGAAAAAAACAAAAGTAACAAAAAAGAAAGCAACTACCTCTAAAGTTACAAAAAAAACAATAGCAACAAAAAAGAAAACAACAGCTAAGAAAAAAGTATCAAAAAAAACAGTTGCAAAAAAAGTAGTAGCAAAGAAAAAAACTACAATAAAAAAAGATGTAACTCCCTCAAAACAAAGTGAGGAGACGGGGAAAAAAACTACAAAAAAATCATCAGCTAAAGCATCTACTCAAACTATAAGAATAAGATTAAAAACTTTTGATCATAAGTTAATCGATATTTCTGCTAGAGAGATCGTTGAAACCGCTAAAAGAACTGGTGCAAGAGTGTTAGGTCCAATACCGCTCCCAACAAAAAAAGAGCGTTTTACAATATTAGTATCTCCTCATGTAGATAAAGACGCGCGTGATCAATATGAAATCAGAACTCATAAAAGATTGATGGAAATTATAGAGCCAACAGATAAAACTGTCGATGCGCTAATGAAATTAGATCTAGCAGCTGGCGTAGATGTCCAAATTGAATTAAATTGATTTTTTTCAAATAAAACATACATATACCTCAAATTTTATGTTAAAATTCAGCACATTTTGCAAAAATTAGCATATTAACTTTATCATTTTGAGGATAATAAAATGAGTCTAGGCATGATTGGGCGTAAAGCCGGTATGACAAGAATCTTTGATAGCTCGGGAATATCAGTCCCAGTTACAGCAATTGCTCTTGGTCCAAATATAATCACCCAAATCAAAACAATAGAAACTGACGGTTACGAAGCCGTTCAAATTTCTTATGGCTCTAAAAAAGAGAACAAGTTATCAAAGCCATTATTAGGCCATTACAAAAAAAATTCGTTAAATCCTGGCGAGGGTTTAGTTGAGTTTAGATTAAACCATGGAGAACTAGATAATCTAAAAATTGGCCAATCTCTTAATCTTGATATTTTTAAAGAGGGTGAGCATGTTGATATTACAGGAACTACAATCGGTAAAGGTTTTCAAGGCGGTGTGAAAAGGCATCATTTTAAAACACAAGATGCAACACACGGAAATTCTCTATCTCATCGTGCACTTGGTTCTACAGGTCAATGCCAAGACCCTGGCAGGGTGTTTAAGGGTAAAAAAATGCCAGGTCAATTAGGTAATATTAAAAACACAATACAGAATTTAATTATTGTTAAGATAATAGAAGAGGATAATGTAATTCTGGTAAAAGGATCCATACCTGGTCATGATGGTTCAAAGGTAGTCATAAAGCATACGAAAAAAAAATATACACTAAAGAAAGTTCTATCAGAAGACTCATTACTAGATCGTGAATCGCAAACCACAGATACAATGACAGCATCCTCAGAAAAAGAAACACCAAAAGAAACACCAAAAGAAACAACATCAAAAGATGAAACACCAAAAGAAACAGCGCCAGTCGAGGGAGAGAAAGGCTAATGGCGAAAACAGATTTAAATAAATTATTTGATAGAGATTTTAATGAAGCATTAGTTCACCAAGTTACTGTGGATTATATGACTAATCATCGCTCGGGCACTAAAGCACAAAAAAATAGATCCGCAGTTAGTGGCGGTGGAGCCAAACCGAGACCTCAGAAAGGATCTGGTCGAGCAAGAGCTGGGACAACCAGATCGCCGATATGGCGAACAGGTGGTGTGACATTTGCGGCACAAAATAAAAATTATAATAAAAAAATTAATAAAAAAATGTATAAAGCAGCACTAAACTGTATTTTTTCTGAATTGTTGAGAAAAAAGAAACTTCATTATGTAGATGACTTTAATGTAGAAAGTTCTAAAACCAAATCTTTCATTAAAGAACTTACAAAATTAAAAATAGATAATTCTTTATTTATTGTTAACGAAGAAAAAATTAATGTTTTTCTTGCCGGCAGAAATTTAAAAAATGTTGAGGTCGTCAGTCCTCATGGAATCAACCCATATAATTTAATGAAATACAACAACGTTGTTGTTGATTCAAAAATTTTAGATAAACTTCAAGTGCTAGCATCATGAACAACGAACGAATTATGAGGATTATTGTTGCACCTAGAGTTTCCGAGAAGGCTTCATTGAAAGCGGATAGTGAAAGACAACATGTCTTTTCTGTCTTAAAAGACGCAAAAAAATTTGAAGTAAAGAAAGCTGTTGAAATTATGTTTAATGTTGAAGTTGAACAAGTCCGTTTGCTAAACATGAATGGTAAGCATAAACGTCTTGGAAGAATATTTGGGAAAACAAAGGACTGGAAAAAAGCTTATGTCAAACTTAAAGAAGGTTTCGATATAAGTTATGGAGAAACAGAGACAACATCATGAGCTTAATTAAATCAAAACCTACCTCACCTGGAAGAAGATTTAGAGTAAAGATTAAAGATGACACTCTTTATAAAGGGAAACCTTTTGCAGGATTAACACAAAAATCTAAAAGGTCTGGTGGAAGAAATAATCAAGGAAGAATCACAACACGTCATATTGGTGGTGGACACAAGAGAAAATACAGAATAATTGATTTTAAAAGAGATAAGGACAATATCAATGCAAAGGTTGAAAGATTAGAGTACGACCCAAATAGAAACGCTAACATTGCACTTCTACTTTACTCAGATGGAGAGAGACGTTATATAATTGCACCAAAGAACTTGAAAGCTGGCGATTTAGTTGTCTCTGGGAAAGATTCAGCAATTAATGTTGGCAATTCTCTTCCTCTCAAAAACATTCCCGTTGGTACTCAGGTACATTGTATTGAAATGAAACCGGGTAAGGGAGCACAAATAGCAAGGAGCGCTGGAACAGTGGCTCAAATTGCTGCTTTAGAAGGTGAATACGCCACACTTAAACTAAAATCAGGAGAAATGAGAAAAATTAATTCGGATTGCAGAGCAACAATTGGTGAGGTTGGTAATAGTGAATATAATCTCCAATCATATGGTAAAGCTGGTGCAAAGAGATGGCTTGGTATACGACCTACTGTGAGAGGAGTTGCAATGAATCCAATTGACCATCCTCACGGAGGTGGTGAAGGAAAAACATCTGGGGGAAGAGATCCCGTCTCGCCTTGGGGTACTCCAACAAAAGGATATAAGACAAGGTCTAATAAAAGAACTTCATCTATGATAATTAGAAGACGTGCTTCCAAAAGGAGAGGTAAATAGATGACTAGATCGCTCAAAAAAGGACCATTTATTGATTATCATCTTCAAAGTAAAGTTGAAAAAGCAATAGAAACTAATGATAAACGACCAATAAAAACTTGGTCACGTAGGTCAGTTATATCTCCAGATATGGTTGGTTTAACTATATCCGTGCATAATGGCAAACAGCATATACCAGTTTATGTTAGTGAAAATATGGTAGGTCATAAACTAGGAGAATTTTCTCCGACTAGAGTATTTAAAGGTCATTCAGGTGATAGAAAAGCAAAGGCAAAATAAATGGATACAAGAGCAATATTAAAATATCAACGCATATCTGCACAAAAATGCAGGTTGGTTGCTAACTCCGTGAGAGGTCTTAAGGTAGATCAAGCTCTACAGTTTTTGGAGTTTAACAATAAAAAAGCATCCAAAATGATAATGAAAGTATTAGAATCTGCAGTAGCAAATGCAGAAAATAATAATTCGTTAGATATAGATGAATTAATTGTAAAAAATGTTCTTGTCGACGAGGGACCAATGGCTAAAAGACACATACCACGAGCGAGAGGAAGAGTAAACCAGATACTGAAGAGAAGTAGCCATATTACAGTTATAGTATCAGATGGGAAGGAGAATTAGGCATGGGACAAAAAGTTCACCCAACTGGGATTAGATTAGGAATTTCCACAGACTGGAATTCTAAATGGTATGCATCAACAAAAGAGTATTCAAAATTTTTGTTAGAGGATATAAAAATTAGAGATTACTTAAGAGGTAAGCTTAAGCAAGCGCAAGTGAGTAAAATTTTAATTGAGCGCCCAACAAAAGAATGTATTATTACTATATTCTCATCAAGACCAGGTATCGTAATAGGAAAAAAAGGCGAGGATATTGAGAAATATAGAGAGAAAATCTCATTAATGATAGGAATCCCAAAAAATACAATAAAACTTAATGTAAATGAAATTAAAAAGCCTGAGCTTGACGCACAACTTGTTTCTGAGGGTATTGCCCAACAATTAGAACGAAGGATAATGTACAGAAGAGCGATGAAGCGTGCCGTAACGAACACTATGAGACTCGGAGCACTAGGTATAAAAGTAAATGTCGCAGGGAGACTTAATGGGGCGGAAATTGCAAGAAGTGAATGGTATAGAGAAGGCAGAGTTCCTCTCCATACTTTAAGGGCGAATATCGATTTTGGTTTTTCAGAAGCACTCACTACTTATGGAATTATAGGTATTAAAGTATGGATCTACCATGAAGATGAGAGAGATAGTGAAAACGAGAAAAGCGGCGCTAAGAAGCCGAAAGAATAAATTGGAATACGAAAAATGTTACAACCAAAGAAAACAAAATATAGAAAACAACAAAAAGGCAAGTTACGCGGATTTGCAACATCAGGAGCAAAGGTGAGTTTTGGTGAATATGGACTCAAAGCATTAACTCGTGGTCGTGTCACCGCAAGGCAAATTGAGGCAGCTAGACGTGCAATGACTAGGCACATTAAGCGTGGTGGAAAAGTTTGGATAAGAATTTTTCCTGATGTCCCAATAACAAAAAAACCAGTTGAAGTAAGAATGGGTAAAGGAAAAGGTAATGTAGAATATTGGGTGGCAAAAATTCAACCAGGTAAAGTTTTATATGAAATGGAGGGTGTCTCAGAGGAGGTTGCTAGAGAAGCATTCAGACTTGCAGCTGCTAAGCTACCCATATTAACTTCGTTTGTAAATCGGGCGATAATGTAATGAAATACCAAGATTATTTAAAAAAAACAAATGAGGAACTTAAAACTGAGCTTGAGAAACTCCTTAAAGAGAGGTTTGAGTTGAAAATGAAGAGAGGATCAGGACTAAATCCTAAACCCCATTTGTTTCGTGAAAATAAAATAAACATAGCAAGGATTAAGACAGTGTTAAACGATGGTGATAAAAAGAAATGATTGATAAAAAAGTCAAAACATTATCCGCTAGAGTAATTAGTAATAAAATGGATAAATCTGCTACTGTTTTAGTTGAAAGACAGATTAAGCATCCTGTAAATGGAAAATTTATAAAACGCTCAAGTAAATTCCATATTCACGATGAACACAATACATGCGAGATTGGTCAAACAGTAATGATTAAACAATCAAAACCAATATCAAAAACTAAGTCATGGATATTAGTCACCGAGGAAAACAAATGATACAGATGCAAACAACTCTTCAATCAGCAGATAATAGCGGTGCGAGAAAACTCATGTGCATCAAAGTCCTTGGGGGATCGCATAGGCAATTCGCAACTATTGGAGATGTAATTAAAGTAACTGTTAAGGATGCAATACCAAAAGGTAAGGTAAAAAAAGGAGAAGTATATAACGCAGTTATTGTTAGAACAAAAAAAGGCATCAGACGATCTGATGGCTCAGCTATTAGGTTCGATAGTAATGCAGTTGTCTTGCTAGATAATAAATTAGAGCCACTCGGGACAAGAATTTTTGGACCAGTAACAAGAGAATTAAGAGCTCTCACATTTATGAAAATAGTGTCACTAGCACCAGAGGTGCTTTGAGGAATATCATGAGAAAATTAAAGAAAGGTGATTCTGTAATAGTTATAGCTGGAAAAGACAAAGGGAAGAAAGGCGAGGTCTTAAAGGTGATTGATGACAATAAATTAATTGTGACTAATGTTAATTTAGTAAAAAAGCACACTAAACCTAACCCTAACAAAGAAGAAACTGGTGGCATTATAGAAAGAGAAATGCCTCTGAATATATCAAATGTGATGATATTTAATCCTATAACAAAGAAAGCGGACAAGGTGGGTTGTAAAACTCTAGAGAATGGCAAAAAAGTTAGAATATATAAATCTAATAAAGAGGTTATAGACATTTAATGAATACATATCAAGAATTCTATAGGGAGAACATTGTGCCATCTTTGAGAGAACGACTCAAATTAAATAGTACAATGGAAGTCCCTAGATTAGTTAAAATTACCTTAAATATGGGATTAGGTTCGTCTATGGGTGATAAAAAAGTTTTAGAATCAGCTCAGAAGGAGCTTACAGAGATATCAGGCCAAAAAGCTGTTTTAACTTATGCAAAGAAGTCGATTGCGAACTTTAAACTTCGAGAAGGCATGCCTATTGGATGCAAAGTAACCCTCAGAAAAGAAAAAATGTATGATTTTTTTGAAAAACTAATTAAAATATCTTTGCCTAGGACTAGAGACTTTAGAGGGCTTAATACAAGCTCTTTTGATGGTAGAGGTAATTATACACTTGGAGTGAAAGAACATATTATCTTTCCTGAGATTGATTTTGATAGAATTGATAAAATCAAAGGATTAGATATCTGTATAACCACAAGTGCTAAAAACAATGAGGAGGCAATGGAATTATTGAAAGAATTTAATTTTCCATTTAAGTGACATGGCAAGATCATCAATAATACAAAGAGAAAAGAAACGAGAAAACCTTACTGAGAAATTTTCAGCTAAGAGACAATTGATCAAGAATAAATTGAAAAAAGATGATCTATCTTTTGAGGAGGCAAGTCAACTGCGCAAACAGTTGCAAAAACTACCACTCAACTCTCTTCCTATAAGAAGGAGGAAAAGATGTTCTCTTACAGGCAGACCACGAGGAGTCTATCGAAAGTTTGCTCTTGGAAGATCAAAATTACGAAAAGCAGCAATGAGAGGGGATATCCCTGGTTTAACAAAGGCAAGTTGGTAAATAATTATGAGCATGAATGATACGATCTCTGACTTACTTACTAGAATAAGAAATGCACAAAGAGCTAACAAAGATTTAGTCCTCATTCCTCATTCTAAAATTAAGTTTGCAATATGTGAGGTACTCTTAAACGAAGGATATATTTTGGCACTGGATATTGAGGGTGATTCGAAGAAATCCATCAAAGTAACACTAAAATATTATGAGGGAAAACCTGTTATTGAGTATATCAAGAGAGAGAGTAGACCAGGTTTAAGAGTATTTAAGTCTGCTAAAGATATACCAAGCGTCAATAATGGATTAGGTATATGCATAGTCTCCACCTCCAAGGGAGTAATGACAGACAAGCAAGCAAAAGAAAATAATTGCGGAGGAGAGATAATATGTTCAGTCTCTTAAGATTATGTCTAAAGTAGCAAGAAAACCAATACAAATTTCTGAGAAGGTCAAACTAGTTATCGAAACTAACCAAGTTTTAGTAGAGGGGCCACTAGGAAAGTTAGAATTTAGAAAAAATGAAGGTATTTCAGTTGTTCAAAATAACGATTCTATTTTGGTTGAAACTAAAAACAATGAACTTAAGGCGCTATCTGGTACTACTAGAGCGCTTCTGTCCAATATGGTATATGGCGTGAGTGTTGGTTGGAAAAAAACTCTTAAACTTGTTGGTGTAGGTTACAGAGCAAAATCTCAAGGGAATATTCTTGAGCTGACGGTTGGATTTTCACATCCAGTTAAATACCCGATACCAGATGGTCTTAAAATTGAAACACCATCACAAACGGAAATTGTCATAAGCGGTGTTGATAAACAGCAAGTTGGACAAGTAGCATCGGAAATTAGGGCGATTAGACCTCCAGAACCATATAAAGGCAAAGGCATAAGATATGATGACGAGCATGTAATTAAGAAAGAGGCTAAGAAGAAATGATTGGTAAAAATGGTAATAAGAAAACTGCACGATTAAGAAGGGCAAAAAAGTCAAGGCAGAGGATCTATGAATCTGGTTCGCACAGACTAAGCGTCTTTAAATCACTCAATCACATTTACGTTCAGGTTATTACACCAAGCGGTGATAGAGTGATCAAAACTATATCATCTAATCAGAAGAACTTAAAAGCTAAAGTGAAATCAAATAACATTGAAGGGTCGAAAATAATTGGAAAAGTTGTAGCAGAATTCTTAAAAAAAGAAAAAATAAGCAAAATTGCATTTGATAGATCAGGTTATAAATACCATGGTAAGATAAAAGCGCTTGCTGAATCAATAAGAGAAAATGGAGTAAACATATAATGGTATTCGAGGAGAAAAAGACTGACTACATAGAAAAACTAGTTGCAGTTAATAGAACTGCAAAAGTTGTCAAAGGTGGCAGGCAATTTGGTTTTACTGCGCTCACAGTTGTAGGTGATGGCAATGGTAGAGTTGGTTACGGATATGGCAAAGCAAAAGAAGTTCCTATTGCTATACAAAAAGCAATGGAGAAAGCGAAGAAGAATATGATTAGTGTTGCTCTAAAGAAAGGGACACTCTTTCATCCAGTTACACACTCACATGGTTCTGCAAAAGTTTACATGCAACCAGCAGGAGAGGGTACTGGAGTTATTGCTGGTGGGGCAATGCGAGCAGTGTTCGAAGCAACAGGAGTTCACAATGTACTCGCGAAAAGCATCGGATCAACTAATCCCATAAATGTAGTAAAAGCAACAGTAAAGGGTTTAGAGTCCATGTTTTATCCTGCTTATATTGCTGCGAAACGAGGAAAAAAAACTAGTGAAATATAATGGCTAAGAAAACTATTAAAATTAGACAGAAAAAGAGCACAATAGGGTGTACATCTAAGCAGATAGCCTGCATTAAGGGCCTAGGTCTGCGAAAAATCAACCATATTGTGACACTTAATGATTCACCTGAGATACGTGGGATGATGAAAGTTGTTGATCATATGATAGAGGTGTCACAGTAAGATGAATAGTCTATTGAGTGAGTTAAAGCCCAAAAATAATAGTAAGTCGTCTAAAAAGAGAGTGGGACGCGGCATAGGCTCTGGGACAGGAAAAACCTGTGGAAGAGGTCATAAAGGTCAGAAATCCAGAGCAGGAGGCAAAGTTCAAGTTGGTTTTGAAGGAGGCCAAATGCCTCTTCAAAGAAGATTGCCAAAAGTCGGCTTCTCTTCTCGAGTAAATATATTGTCTGCAGAACTTAAGTATGATCGACTCTCAAAAATCAAAGAAGCTGAGATTACCATAGAGCTTCTGAAAAAATATAAATTAGTAAATAAGAAAATACAAAAAGTCAAAATAATTGGACCATGTACCATCAAAGAAAAAAAATCAATAAAAGGAATGGTATGTACTAAATCTGTTATGGAGCATATTGGTAAATAACTATGTCTAGACTAAGCAATAATACTTCAACTAGCATTGGCGGTTTAACTAAGTCAAATGAACTAAGACAAAGAGTGTTTTTCGTTATATTCGCGTTAATTATATTTCGATTAGGGAGCTTTATCACTTTACCTGGCATTGACCCTTCTGTAATGCAATTTTTATTTGATCAACAACGTGGAAGCATACTAGATATGTTCAACATGTTCTCAGGTGGAGCTTTATCCCGAATGTCAATTTTTGCTTTGGGCGTTATGCCTTACATATCGGCTTCAATTATAATTCAGATGATGACTCATGTATATTCACCGCTCATACAACTGAGAAAAGAGGGAGAAAGAGGTAGAAAAAAAATTACTAGTTATACAAGGTACTTCACTGTTGTACTTGCCGTCCTTCAATCAGCTGGTGTTGCAAATGCACTTCAGAATCAAAACACAGCAAATACTACTCTTGTTCTTGATCCAGGTGCAACTTTTTTATTAATAGCTGTAACCACCTTAGTTACAGGAACGATGTTCCTTGTTTGGCTTGGTGAACAAATTACAGAGAGAGGTATAGGTAATGGTATCTCAATAATTATCTTTGCAGGTATTGTCGCAGGGCTTCCCTCAGCAATTGGCAACACTATTGATTTAGCAAGAAATGGAGAATTACAGGGCTTTACAGTAATTTTGATATTTTTATTAGTCTTGATTATCACGGCGTTTGTCATATATATAGAAAGAGGCCAAAGAAAAATTCCAATTAATTATGCAAGAAAAATGCAAGGTAGAAAAATGTATGCTGCCCAGAGTTCACACCTTCCTTTGAAGATAAATATGGCTGGTGTAATTCCTCCAATATTCGCATCAGCGATAATTTTGTTTCCGGCGACAATTGCTAGTTGGAGTAGTTCTGGTAGCCAAGGAAGTGTAATTCAGAATATTGCATTATCTTTATCTCCTGGACAACCTCTCTACATAATGCTTTACGCCTTTGCAATTATTTTTTTCTGTTTCTTTTATACAGCGTTGGTGTTTAACTCAAACGAGACAGCAGATAACTTAAAGAAATCCGGGGCATTTATTCCCGGAATTAGACCTGGTGATCAGACAGCAAAGTATATCGATGACATAACCACAAGACTTACAACTGTAGGTGCAATTTATATCACTGCGGTGTGTTTATTACCTGAGTTTTTAATTTTATACTTTAATGTCCCATTCTATTTTGGCGGTACTTCATTATTAATAGTTGTGATAGTAGTTATGGATCTAATGTCACAAATTCAAGCCCATCTTCTATCTCATCAATATGAGGGAATGATGAAAAAAGCCAATCTCAAAGGAATTGGAGGAGGTCTTAGATAAATGAAAGTCAGAGCATCTGTAAAAAAATTATGTCGTAATTGTAGGGTTATAAGACGAAATAGAGTAGTAAGGATTATTTGTAGTAAAGATCCAAGACATAAGCAAAGACAAGGCTAAATAGGTTGTATTAAATGAAAATGAAATATAAAATGACACCTCCGAGAGCATATAAATGGCAAGAATAGCAGGCATAAATTTACCAAATAATAAGCACATATGGATAGCTTTGACTTCAATATATGGCATTGGAGGAACTAGAGCTAATAAAATTTGCTCGGATTCTGGCGTGGATAGGACTAAAAAAGTAAAGGATCTTAGTGAACAAGATTTAGAAGTTTTAAGAAATTTTGTTGAAAAATATCAACTAGAGGGTGATCTCAGAAGAGAAAATTCTGTTAATATTAAGCGCCTGATGGATATTGGATCTTATAGAGGTATTAGGCATAGAAAAAGTTTACCTTTGAGGGGACAGCGAACTAAAAATAATAGCAGAACCCGAAAAGGCCCAAGAAAAATACTTAAGGCAAAATAATGGCAGTAAATAAAACTAAAAAGAAAAAAGAGAAAAAAATTGTTAACGAGGGCGTAGCTCACATCTATGCATCATTTAATAATACAATTATTACAATTACAGATAAACAAGGTAACACACTTTCCTGGGCTACGTCAGGCGGCTCTGGTTTCAGAGGATCAAGAAAAAGTACACCATTTGCTGCACAAGTAGCTGCTGAAAAAGCTTGTAGTAAAGCCGCAGATTACGGATTGAAAACTCTGGAAGTTCTTGTTAAAGGTCCTGGCCCTGGAAGAGATTCGGCAGTTAGGGCGATAAACAGTGCTGGGTATAAGATAACAAATATCACAGATATTACACCTCTACCGCATAATGGATGTCGACCACCAAAGAAGAGGAGGGTTTAGTATGGCAAAATTCACCGGCTCAAAATGCAAGTTGATGAGAAGAGAAGGCACAGATCTGTATTTAAAATCAGGATCAAGAGCCCTTGATAGTAAGTGTAATATTGAAAAGAAACCTGGGCAGCTATCAGATTCTAGAAGAGCGAAAATGTCTGACTATTCTGTTCAATTAAGAGAAAAGCAAAAAGTAAAAAGAATATATGGAATTTTAGAAAAACAATTCAGAAATTATTATAAAAAAGCAGCTAGTAAGAGAGGGTCGACTGGCGAGAATCTACTTAACATGCTAGAAGCACGATTAGATAATGTTGTTTATAGAATCGGTTTAGGGTCGACACGTGCTGAATCAAGGCAACTAGTAAACCACAAAAATATACAAGTAAATGGCGACGTTGTGAATATTCCCTCTTATCAAGTGTGCCCAAAAGATAAAATCTCTCTGAGAGAGTCGAAAAAAAATCAAGTACGTGTGAAGCTAGCTTTGAGTCTAGCTGAAACTAAAAGTACAAGTGATTGGATAGAAGTGGACTCGAAAAATATGGCGGGCACTTATATTAGGGACCCAGAGAGGAAAGAATTACCAGCAGAAATAAATGAATCTTTAATTGTAGAATTATACTCAAAATAGGTGACATATGAATAAAAATGACTTTCTTAAACCAAAACTAGTTGATATTGAGGCAATGTCATCTACTCATGCAAAGATAAGTATAGAGCCACTTGAAAGAGGTTTTGGACACACATTAGGTAATGCTCTTAGGAGGGTATTATTATCATCACTGCCAGGTAGTGCAGTTACGGAAGTAACAATCGAGAATATTCTTCATGAATATAGCACAATTGAGGGTGTACAAGAGGATGTGCTTGAGATTTTATTGAATATAAAAAAATTAGCACTTGTCCTGCATGAAAAAGAGAGTGCAAACATAACACTTAGAAAAAAAGGCATAGGCCCAGTTCTCGCTTCGGATATAACTGAGAGTGCTGATTTGGAAATCAAGAACCCAGCATTTTGTATTGCAAATATCACAAATGACAAAACAGAACTAGTTATAAATATGACTGTTACAAGAGGTAGAGGCTATCAACAAGCTCAAAAAAGAAAATTTAATGAACAGGAAGATTTGGGTATAGGAAAAATGCAACTAGACGCCTCATTCAGCCCTGTCGTGCAAGTTACATATAATGTTGACACTGCTAGAGTTAAGCAGAGAACAGATTTAGATAAACTCGTTATCGACCTCAAAACAAATGCAACAATAGAGCCAGAGGATGCGATAAGAAAAGCCGGTCAAATTTTGAGAAATCAACTCGACGTGTTCACATATCTAGAAGTCCAAGAGGATGTTGAAGACGATTCAGATGTACCTCAAATCGACCCAGTTCTTCTCAGACCTGTTGATGATCTAGAGCTTACAGTAAGATCAGCAAACTGTCTTAAAGCGGAGAATATTTATTATATAGGCGATCTTGTTCAAAGGAGTGAAAATGAGTTACTTAAGACACCTAACTTAGGCAAAAAATCTTTAACTGAGATCAAAGACGTCCTAGCAACGCACAGTTTATCATTAGGCATTAAATTAGAGGATTGGCCACCAAAAGGTATTGAGAAAAGATTATGAGACATAAAAAAAGTGGTAGACAGCTGAATAGGAATTCATCACACAGAAAATCGTTAATGAAGAATCTAACGTTATCATTATTTAAACACGAACAAATAGAGACATCTTTAGCAAAAGCGAAAGAATTAAGAAAAACAGCTGAGCCCTTAATAACTCTAGCAAAGAAAGATAATCTTATGAGAAGAAGAATGGCATATTCAAAAATTAGAGATAAGCAAATCGTTAAGAAACTCTTCGAGGACTTGGGACCTAGATTCAAGGAGAGAAATGGTGGATATTTAAGAATTCTCAAAAATGGTTTTAAATCTGGTGATGCGTCGCCAAGAGCATTTGTAAAATTGATGAGCTAAACTAGCTTCGCTCTGAGAAAATTACCTGTGAAAGATTCTTTGTGACTGGCTACATCTTCAGGTGTGCCTTTGGCAACTAAATTACCCCCTCCTAATCCACCCTCAGGACCAAGATCAACTATCCAATCTGCTGTCTTTATAACCTCTAAATTATGTTCAATGATAAGTAGTGTATTGCCCCTTTCTTTAAGTTTATCTAATACCTTAAGAAGTTTAGCAACATCGTGAAAGTGTAGCCCTGTAGTTGGTTCATCAAGTATGTAAATAGTTCTTCCCGTGTCTCGCTTAATAAGTTCTTTTGCTAGTTTAATTCTTTGTGCTTCACCACCCGATAGTGTCGTCGCATTCTGGCCAAGTTTTATATAAGATAAACCTACTTCATCTAGAACATCTAACTTACGTTTGATAATCGGGTAGTTCTCAAAGAAATCAATAGCTTCCGATATTCTCATGTTGAGTATGTCATTGATATTTTTACCTCTTAATTGGATCTCTAGTGTTTGTTCATCATATCTTTTACCATTACATTTATCACATTTCACATATACATCTGATAAGAAATGCATTTCTACTCTTATAACACCATCTCCCTCACATGCATTGCATCTCCCCTCTTTCACATTAAAACTAAATCGTCCAGGGGTATATCCTCTAGATCTAGCCTCTTTATTGCGTGAGAATAATTCTCTTATATGTGTAAATATCCCTGTATAGGTAACTGGATTCGATCTAGGAGTTCTCCCTATTGGACTTTGATCTATCTCTATTATTTTATCTAACTTATCCAAGCCTGTGATCTTATCACAACCTGTCTGCGAATTATCTTTTTCAGAAAATTCGTTATATATGTATTCATAAATAACATCATTAACAAGCGTAGATTTACCTGATCCTGATACCCCTGTGATGCATGTCATCAAGCCGAGAGGAATTTCAACATCAATATGCTTAAGATTATTTGCACATGCTTTGTACACCTTCATAATTGAATCCGATCTAGTCTCTTTTCTTTTTTTTGGAATCATAATCTGCTTTTTCTTAGCTAGGTACATTCCTGTGAAAGAGTTTTTGACTTTTTTTATGCCCACTGGCCCTCCCACATAAACCACTTCGCCCCCAGACTCTCCTGCCCCTGGGCCAATATCCACCACACAATCAGAGTTTAAGATAGTATCTTCATCATGCTCTACTACAATTACGGTATTACCAAGATCTCTTAAGTTCTTTAATGTATCGAGGAGTTTATCATTATCTCTTTGATGCAATCCAATCGAGGGTTCATCAAGAATGTACATAACGCCAACTAAGCCAGACCCTATTTGACTAGCCAAACGTATACGTTGTGCTTCACCTCCTGACAAAGTTTCTGCGCTTCTATCTAGGGTTAAATAGTTTAGACCAACATTATTAAGAAAACTCAATCTACTCATGATTTCTTGAATAATTTTATTTGATACCTTTTCATTCATGCCCTTAAATCTATTTTTTTTGAAAAAAGATAAGCATTCCCCTATGGTCATTGATGTAATATCGCTAATTGATTTTTTGAAAATAAATATATTTCTACTGCTTTCGTTTAGTCTAGTACCTTGACAGCTGGAGCATTTATCTACAGATAGATATTTGACTAATCTCTCTTTCTTAGAGTAAGAACCAGACTCATATTGTCTTTCAAATTTTGCGATTATACCTTCCCAAATTTCTTTCTTTATTACAAAATCATCTGCATTTTTACTTCGATAGCCTCGGACATATTTCATTTTAATAAAATCACTATTACTTCCATTGAAAAGTATTTTTTTGAAACTTTGAGGTAATTTGTTATAAGGTAATCCAAGATCAATTTTATAGTGATCAGCCAAACTTTGAAGCAGTAATGAATAATACGCACTTTTTTCGTCCCAGCCATAAATAGCACCTCTTCTTAGACTTAATTCTTGATTCACTATTATTTTCTCTGGATCAAAAAATTCTCTAACCCCTAGTCCATCACAAGATGAACATGCGCCCGATGGACTGTTAAAAGAAAAAAGTTTTGGTTCTAACTCTGCGATTGAGTAACCACAGTGGGGGCATGCATATTTTGTGGAGAATATATCTACAATTGTGTTTTTATCAGAATCAAGAACATTTACTACACCCGAAGAAAAATCAGAACATAGTTTTACAGATTCTACAACCCTCTCTTTCCTGTCGTTCGTGATAGCATTAAATCGATCAATTACAAATTCGATATCATTTTTCTTTTTGGGATTTATTACATGATTTATCATATGTTTTGACATATCTGCAATATCAATTATCTCTCCATTGACTCTAATCCTTCTAAAGCCTTGTTGAGAAAAGGATTGAATTAATTTAACATGTTCGCCTTT
>CAJWMM010000004.1 GCA_913043035.1 uncultured Gammaproteobacteria bacterium
ATATTTGTAAACAAATAGTAGTGGCAAAAAATAAAGGGACAAAATTCACAATCGTCACTTCAGGTGCTATTAGTAAAGGTCAAGAAATATTACAAATTTCAGATAGACCAAACAACCTTGAGGACTTGCAGGCTCTCGCAGCAATAGGACAGCAAAGCTTGATGAGAATGTACGAGGGAGCATTTGAAAATTATTCATGCCTCACGGCTCAGGTTTTATTGACTCATGACGATATGAACGATCCAAACAGATTTTTAAATGCCAAAGCTACAATAACGAAGATTATTTCTCAGGGTGTAATTCCAATTATTAACGAAAATGATGTAGTTGCAACAGAAGAGATAAGATTGGGAGATAATGATACTTTAGCTGCAATGGTATCTAATTTAGTTGAGGCTGACTTAATGTTAATTCTCACAAATCAAAAAGGTTACTTTAATAAAAATCCAGACAAGTACAATGATGCTAAGCTTATCAAGAAATGCAATATCAGAGATCTCCAAGATTCTGATTTCTCTGTAAATGATAAAAGTAAGTTAGGCACAGGTGGTTTTAAGACAAAGCTAAATGCTGTCAAATTAACAACCTCAGTTAACACCACCTCTATTATTGCATCGGGATATGATAATGATGTAATCAATAAGATATTAAACAAAAAACAAGCTGGGACTATGTTCTATGTTTAATATAATTAATTATATATTCTTCAGCTGTTTATTGAGTCTGGATTTGTGTCTAGCAGCTTTATTTTTGTGTAAAAGGCCCTTTGTGACAAGCTTATCCATTACAGAAACAGCCTTTTTGTAGTCTAAGCTAGATTGATCTTTATTTTTTTCTGAAATCGATTTCAATACTTTTTTGACTGATGACCTAAACTCAGATTTTTGAGATGCGTTACGTGTCCTAGCTTTATTTGCTTGTCGCACTCTTTTTCTTGCTTGACTTGTATTTGCCAATGTATTCTTCTCCTTATTAAAGGTAAAATAAAACAAGATTATCTCAGTGGAGCTATTAACTGTCAACAGTTTGATACACAATGGTCAGTATAAAAGAGGAAAAAAATAAAGAATCTATTGTAAAATCATCATTTACTGTCGGTTTAATGACATTTATTTCACGTATATCAGGTTTTATTCGAGATGTGATATTTGCTAGTTATTTTGGTGCAGGATCAAATACAGATGCTTTTTTTGTTGCATTTAAAATACCAAATTTTTTTAGAAGACTTTTTGCTGAAGGCGCCTTTATACAATCTTTTGTCCCAATTCTAAATGACTACAAAGTAAATCAAAAACAAGATTTGAAAAAATTTATAAGTTATGTTCAAGGAAATCTTGGCCTAATTTTAATCATTATCGTATCAGTCGGTATAATTTTCTCAGACCAAGTCATTGGGACGTTTGCGCCAGGTTTTGATTACTCTAGTCAAAGATTTAATCTGTCATCTGAAATGTTAAAAATTACTTTTCCATATCTGTTTTTCATTTCTCTCACTGCTATGTCGGCAGGAATTTTTAATACTTACGATAAATTTCTTTTACCATCAATAACACCTGTGCTGTTAAATGTCTCATTAATCGTGTTCGCTATTTTTGTCTCTGGGTTAACACAAGAACCTATTATGTCGCTTGCTTATGGTGTACTTGTAGCTGGGATTTTACAATATCTAATTCAGATTCCTTCGCTAGTCAAAATGGATTTATTTGTTTTGCCAAAAGTAAGCTTCAAATTTGAAGGAGTAAATAGAGTGCTTAAACTCATGTTACCAGCGATGCTAGGGACAGCTGTTGTTCAAATTAATCTCATAATAGATTCGATTGTTGCCTCTTTATTAATTGCGGGAAGTATCAGCTGGCTTTATTATTCAGACAGGCTGGTCGAACTACCTCTTGGAGTATTTGGTATCGCTATTGCTACGGTAATTCTCCCCAAGTTATCAGAAAAGTACTCAAAAAACTCAATGATAGAATACTCTGAGATGATTCACCGCGCAATAAAGATTGCGGTAGTTTTCAGCTTGCCTGCTATGTTTGGTTTATTAGTTTTAGCCGAACATATAATATCTACACTCTTTCAATATGGTAACTTCAAAACTACTGATACACTCATGAGTTCACTCAGCCTTCTCACATACGCGATTGGGTTGCCTGCTTTTATTCTAATGAAAGTTTTATTAACAGGTTTTTTCTCAAGACAAGACACTCTCACTCCAGTAAAATACGGTGCTATAGCTGTTGTGTTCAATATAACAATGAATGTGTCTGTAGTCCTTTATTATATGAGTAACCCTTTTCTAGGTGCTCATGCCCTACTTGCCCTAGCTACATCATTATCAGCATGGCTACAAGTTATACTTCTCTACAGAAGGTTGACAAAAGATGGAATTATAAATAAAAATTGCTTCCTAAACCGAGATTTTTTTAAGTCATTATTTAGTTGTGTCATAATGTCACTTTTACTTATTATAATGTTACCAGATTTTAATAAATGGATCTCTTATGAATATTTCCAAAGAGGATTCTATATGCTTGCTTATGTAATTTCAGGAGCACTGATATATTTCTTATTAATGAAGATCTTTAAAACAAATTTTAGACAAATAGTTTATGGAAATAATTGATAACTTGCAAAACTTGAAAAATTTAGATGGCAGATCTGTGGTTACTATAGGTAATTTTGATGGAGTTCATGCTGGTCATAGAGAATTAATTAATGAAGCACTAGCATTAGCAAATGTGAATAATATGAATCCAGTTGTACTGACATTTGACCCACTTCCTGAGGAGTTTTTTGAGAGAAAGGGTTTTTTCAAATTAATGCCAATTGCTGATAAATTAGAGTACTTTCGAATAGCAGGTATTAAGACAGTAATAAAAGTTCCGTTTTCAAAAAAGTTTTCTGAGACATCTGCTCCGACATTTGTTCAAGAAATTTTAATAAATAAACTTCAAACGAAATACTTGATTGTGGGTGAAGATTTTAAGTTTGGGAGAAATAGAGAGGGAAATTATAATACTTTGTCAAACGAAAAAAAATTTAAAACAAAGATAGTCAGTGTAATTAAGGACTCTGATATGAAAATTAGTAGTTCAATGATAAGAGATTTGATAGTAGCTGGAGATATCGAAAAAGCTAACGGTTATTTAATAAATGAGTTTGCTATGGATGGCTACATCGTTCATGGAGAGAAAATGGGTAGAAAACTAGGTTACCCTACCGCGAACATTGAGATATGTAAATCATTTCCAATAAATGGTATATTTTTGGTGAAAGTGGTCATTGAAAACACAGAAGTCAAATTTGGTCTAGCAAGTATAGGTAACAAGCCAACATTTTCAGGAAAAAAAGACTTACTAGAGGTTTTTATTTTTGATTATAATTCAGATATTTATGGAAAAAAAATGAAAGTGTATTTTTTTGAAAAATTGAGAAATCAAATAAAATTTAAAGATGAAAATGATCTAATAAGGCAAATGAATCACGATAGTGCTAATGCTAGAAATATGCTGAAGGCTAAGTATGGACTATAAGGATACTCTAAATTTACCCTCAACTAAGTTTCCTATGAAGGCTAATCTGCCTCAAAAAGAGCCTGAAATACTGAAATTTTGGGAGGATATCAATTTATATCAGAGCATTAGATCAAAAATGAATGGTGCAGATAAATTTACTCTTCATGATGGACCGCCCTACGCAAATGGTGACATTCATATTGGTCATGCTGTTAATAAAATACTTAAAGATTTTGTTGTGAAAAGTAGAACAATGTTTGGTTATGACTGCCCATTCATACCAGGGTGGGATTGTCATGGTCTACCTATAGAGCTTATGGTAGAAAAAAAATATGGTAAATCTAAATTTAAAGACAACAAAAATGCTTTTAGGAAAGCTTGTAGAGAGTTCGCGTTGAAACAAGTAAGAAAACAGAAATCAGATTTCATAAGACTGGGAGTCACAGCTGACTGGAGCAATCCATATCTTAGTATGGATAAAAATTTTGAAGCATCAATTATTGAAAGCTTTGCCAAAATATTATCTAATAATCATGTCTATTACGGTTCAAAGCCAGTTCATTGGTGTATAGAATCTGAATCTGCTCTAGCAGAAGCTGAAGTTGAATATCAAGATGTAATATCTAAATCTGTTTACGTTGTATTTAGATCAAAGATGGATAACGAAAATGTTGGTTTAGTTATTTGGACAACAACGCCATGGACTCTACCAGCTAATAGAGCTATCGCTATTGGTGAAGACATACAATACTGCGTTGTTCAAAATGGAAATAATAAATACATTTTTGCTGAGGATCTTCTGACACATATTGAGAATGAACTAAAAATTAAATTAACTATTGTAAAAAAATGCTCTATAGAGGATCTGGTCAAATTAAAAGCAAAGCATCCTTTCTATGATATAAATGTCCCAGTAATTATAGCACCTCACGTCACTACAGATGCAGGAACAGGGCTAGTTCATATAGCTCCTGGTCATGGTCAAGAAGATTACTTAGCAGGGATAGATAACGATCTTGAGGTTTTTAATCCGGTTGATGCAAAAGGGTTTTATAATGATTCTCTCGAATTTTTTGGAGGTTTAAATGTTAGGGACGCCGATCAACCCATAATTGAACAGATAAAAAATAACAATTGTTTGCTGGGAGTAAAAGACTATTCGCATAGTTATCCACATTGCTGGAGGTTTAAAACCCCTCTCATATTTAGAGCTACACCACAATGGTTTATTAGCATGGAAAATAATAACTTGAGGAATACTGTAAGCGACTCAATTGACCGTGTTGAATGGATACCTAGTTGGGGCTCAGAGAGGATAAAAAATATGATAAACAATCGACCTGACTGGTGCATATCTAGGCAAAGATTTTGGGGTGTCCCAATTCCTCTGCTAGTACATAAAAAATCAGGTAAACTTCATCCAAAAATCCAAGAATTCATAAAGAAAGCAGCTAATATTGTTAGACAAGGTAACATTGAGGCTTGGTTTGAACAAGATAAAACTAAAATTCTTGATGAGAGCCTCGATGATTACGAAATAGTATCAGATACACTGGATGTATGGTTTGACTCTGGAGTAACACACATATCGGTGATGGAAGAAAGAGAAAATACTGAACAGGCAGATCTCTACTTAGAAGGATCAGATCAGCACAGAGGTTGGTTTCAATCGTCATTATTAACATCACTAGCAATTAAAGAAAAAGCTCCTTACAAAAAAGTCCTTACTCATGGTTTTGTAGTAGATGCTAATGGCCAAAAAATGTCTAAATCACTTGGTAATGTAATATCACCACAGGAAATAATCAAAGAAAAAGGATCAGATATTCTTAGACTTTGGGTAGCCACAACAGATTATACAAAAGAGATGAATATTTCAGATGAAATCATCAAGAGAACGAGTGAGTCCTACAGAAGGATAAGAAATACAATCAAATTTCTCATTTCTAATATTAATGATTTTGATAATAAGAGTGTAGATTTCAATAAACTTACCTTACTAGATAAATGGATTCTTTGGGAAACAAAAAATTTGCAAAAGAAAGTAAAGGAAAATTATAAGGATTTTAAATTTCACCAAATTGTGCAAGATATTCAAAATTTTTGTACTGTACACCTAGGTGGATACTACCTTGATATCATCAAAGATAGATTGTATACAACTAAGCGAGAATCAATAGCAAGAAGGTCATGTCAAACAACATGCTCTGAAATACTTGTATTTTTAAATTTAGCTATTGCTCCAATTTTATCGTTTACGTCAGAGGAAACCTTCAAGTACTATAAGAAGGACAAAGATTCAATTTTCCTAGAAGAATGGAAAGATATTGCCATAGAATTGACCGAAAATGAGATTAAAACTGGAAAAATACTATTCAATCTTAAGGAGCATATATCCAGAGAACTGGAAGACGCAAGAAATAATGGCATCATCAAATCATCACTAGATGCAGAGATAGAACTTGCTATTGATTCTCAAAGTTATGGGATACTAAAAGAATTTCAAACGGAACTTAAATTTATATTTATCACATCAAAGTTTTCATTGATAGAGGCTAAAGATCAGAATCTTAAGATATTAATAAAAAAAAGTAATAAAAAAAAATGCGAAAGATGTTGGCATCACGATGAGACTGTGGGAACAATTACAGAGCATGAGGAAATATGTCAAAGATGTTATTCAAATATCTTTGATAATGGTGAAGTGAGAACCTTGGGATAGATGAATAGACTATTTATTTCAGGTGTTTTCTCATTAGTTTTACTAGATCTTTTTGTAAAATATGCTATCGAATTTTTTGGTTGGGGAATAAAACCTACATCAATTACTCACTTTCTAATGATAAGCAAAACATACAATAAAGGTTTGCTTTTTGGTATTGCACACTCAGACGATCTATTAATAAATTATTCTATAATATTCTTGATGACTTTAGTCATCCTAGCACTTATCTTCTATATCTGTAAGCTTCTAGATAGTAGCAATAATTTGTCAAGGCTATCAAAAATATCTTGGATGTTATTATTGGGTGGTGGTATTGCTAATTATGTCGATAGAATCATTGACAACAAGGTAACTGACTACGTCATCTTACATTACGATGAATTTTACTTTCCTGGGATTTTTAATATTGCTGATATTTTTATATCTGTCGCCTTTTTTATTCTTATAATAGATATTTTAATTTCTAATGAAAAAGAAAGTACTTTATAAAACAAAAATTGATTTACATTATTCTATATCAAATAAGGATAATGTAGTATTTGAATCTACTTTTGATAAAAAACCTATTCATCTAGAGATTGGTGATGGAACAATACCTCAGAAATTAGAGATAACTCTGTATGGTCTTTGTGAACATGACTCACAAGAGATTGAGCTTCAACCAAAAGATGCTTTTGGGCTTAGAGATGATAAAAAGATAAAAAATATCGCAAAAAAGGATTTTCCAAACCACCAAATGATTAAAATAAATAATGTCTTAGAGGTCGATGTGAAACAAAATGATGGAAAAGTTACGTCTACATTTGCTATTATTAAGAAGATTGAGAAAGACCAAGTAGTACTTGATTTAAATCATCCCCTAGCAGGTATGACGATTAAGTTTAAAGCAGAAATAGTTAAAATATATGAGTAGAAAATTAGACGGTCTAAAAATTGTATTAGCAACTCCTAGAGGGTTTTGTGCTGGTGTTGAGCGGGCGGTAGGGACGTTACAGAAAGCGATAGACTCATTTGATACTCCTGTCTACGTCAAGCATGAGGTAGTTCATAATAAATTTATAATTGAAGATTTTAAGAAAAAAGGTGTCAAATTTATAGAGGATATTGACCTCGTACCAGATAATTCTGTATTGATTTATAGCGCACATGGCGTATCTAAAGATGTGAAAAAATCTGCAAAACAGAAAAGTCTTAAAATCTTTGATGCAACGTGTCCTTTAGTTACAAAAGTGCACATGGAGGTCCATAAACATGCAAAAAATGGAACAGATGTGATTTTGATAGGACATAATGGGCACCCTGAAATAGAGGGCACAATGGGGCAATATGACTCTGATAGAGGTAATATACATCTCATTGAGAACGAAGAGGATGTTCAGAAATTAGAAATTGATAATCATGATTTAGCTTACGTTACTCAAACAACACTATCTATGGATGATACAAGTAAGATTATAAATTGCCTCAAAGAAAGATTTCCCAACATTAAGTCGCCTGCAAAAGAGGATATTTGTTATGCAACACAAAATAGACAAGATGCTGTGAACTCTATCATAGAATATTGTGACTTCTTAATTGTTATAGGATCGAAAAATAGCTCTAATTCAAAAAGGTTGGCCGAGTTAGCGGAAAAAAACTCGGTGTCCGCGGTATTAATAGATCATAAGGGTGACCTAGATATGGAATTATTAAGCGATAAAAAAGTCATTGGTATAACAGCTGGAGCATCGGCACCCGAAATACTATTTAACGACGTACTAGACCATCTTATATCTCATGGAGCAGAGATAAAAGATTTTGGCCAAGAAAATAAAATAGAAAATATTACATTTGGACTTCCAAAGGAACTGAGAAACCTATAAATCATGTGTAACATTATCGTCTAACTCATCATCAGGAGGAGCATATGTTGGGTCATTCGGGTTTAAAAAAATAAACTCAAATTTATCTTTTTCAATCTCTACAAAGTCAAGTTTACAATTTTTTAAATTAACCATCGAATCTGGAGATATAACAATTTCGATATTATTAATCTTCAAACGCAAGTCCTCTTCCTTTGATTGATCAAATCCCATTAAATAGTTATATTTACCTTCTTTAATATCAACCGCAATTCTTAACGGCCATCCTTTCGAGTCTGAAGCCTCTGATGCCTTGGAGATTTGTTGTGCTGCCCTATCAGTAATTTCAAAAATTTGTTTTTGTTTCATTTTTTCTCCATTATGAAGTTCAAGAAGTTTTTTATCCATCTTGTTTTACTTGTATCTCTCATATGACTGTATGTAGCAATAAGATTTTTGATAATAATACCATCACATTTACCATTTACTCCATGGCCTCTCTTAACATTAAATACAAAATCATTTTTAGCAAAATTTCCATCTAATTTCGAGTGATGGAACTCGTGACATAAAATGGTTTTTTGATAAGGAAGCCACGGATGATTTTTTTTGGTTTCTAGATTCACATAACCTCTCCCAACTGGTTGATCATGCATTGTTGTGTCACCATCTATGGCGCCTACCATTTTATATTTTCTATTTTTAAATTTTATACTTTTGGATAAGTACATCAAACCACCACACTCTGCATAAGTTGGACCATAATTATTTATAAAGTTTTTTATCTCTTTTTTTAAAAAGTTATTTTTAGATAGTTCTTCTAGACTTAATTCTGGGAATCCACCACCAATAATCAAAGCATCAATAGATGGAAGTTTTTTATCCTTGATTGTATTAATATATTTTATTTTTACACCATAACCTAGGAACTTATCAATATCATCCTGATAGTAAAATCCGAATGCTTTATCGCTAGCTACTCCAATTGTGACATTTTTAAATTTGCTCGAACGATTTGGGCTTGTCAACGAAGAAGGTATTAAATTTTTCCTAGAAAAATTCGTGAATTTGTCAATATCAACAGATGCGTTGATAACTTTTTTAATAGCTTGAACTTTTTTATATGCCTTATTATCAATGAAATTTGGTTTAAGTCCTAAATGTTGCTCATCAATGATAAGAGTCTTATTTTTCCAAACTGATCCTAATATCTTTATATCACTATATTTCTCAATTGAGGATATTAATTTATCCTCATGTCTACTTCCATTTACTCGATTGAGGATTAGGCCATGATATCTAATTTTTTTATCGAATGCTGTATAACCATTTAATAAAGGAGCTATGCCTCTAGTCATACCCTCGCAATCAATTACTAATACTACTCTAAGTCCTAATAATTTTGCCAATGCAGCATTGCTGTCGTTACCTTTTAAACTAACACCATCAAAAAGACCTTTATTAGCTTCTACTATGGAAATTTCTGATTCAGAAGTTTTTTGATGATAAAAATCTTTGATCTCTTTGTTTGTCATGGTATGGAAGTCAAGATTAAAACACGGGTAATTAGACGCTAAAGATAGCCAGAGCGGATCTATATAATCAGGACCTTTCTTAAAAACGGAAAGCTGTTTATATATTTTTGACAAAATAGCCGTTAAGCCAATGGTAACTGTTGTTTTACCAGAAGATTTTTTTGTTGATGCTATTAGAATAGAACTCAAAACTCACCATTAACTATCAGATTCGGCAACTTTCTTGGCTTCTGGTGATTTTATAATTGTTGGTAAAAAATCTAAATTTGCAATACCTATTAGCACTATGATGAGAGATAAAGCAACGCCACCTAGTCCTAAGCCTAATTCCCATATAGTGGGAATATAAGTATGGATGACATTATCGTAAAAACTACTCTCTAGAATTTCATAATTAGTAAATATCTTAAGTGGATATGCTTGCCCAGCTATAATTATGACATACATTGCAAGAAAGCTACCTACTAGAATTAGAAGAGTGGCGCTCATTAAACTAGATTCTGATTTATTTTCATCTCTGAATAAAATAAATAACGGTAATAGTAAGCCAATTACAACTTGTCCAACCCAAAAAGCAATCGTGTAGATGCCGCCATCTAAAAGGATGAATTTCTCAAAATCTAAGTGTTTGGATATGTATAAATTCGTTACATGATATAAGATAAGGAAATAAAGATTGGCAAATAGAAACAGTAGTGTCAACTTACGAAGGTTCTGCAATATCTCCTCTGAAAAAAGCGTCTTTTGGAAATAGTTAATAGCCTTCACTATCAGGAAATATACTACTGTTCCATAGAGTAGAGACATTATGATAAATAGTGGAGCTAATATAGCAGTTCCATAAGCTTCACGAGAGATGAGAAAACCAAATATTGAGCCTGTACCTGTGGTTAAAACTATTCTCCATGTAAAAGCAAAAACTCCAGCTGGTCTAGAGAACTTTTTAACGTTACGATCTAACATAGTCCAAATATATATTGCTAGAATACCAGCAAATCCAGAGTACAAAAAAATGTTCCATGCAAAAATAGATTTAAAATTATATGTTGTCATTGCTACGATTAATCTATCCGGTCTTCCAAGATCTAGGACTAATATTGCCAATCCTGATATTAGAAAAGCCATAGCTAGTAAAGCTGATAACGGGGCTAGAGGTTTGTATAATTTCTTATCGAATACTGATGATATTGATGCAATATTCAGCACTCCCGATGCTATAACTATTAAGAGCACTGCAAAAATATGAGGTAAGCCCCAAACAATTTGATTATTCATTCCTGTAACGTAATGACCTTCTGTCTCCATATAATGTGAGCACAGGTATCCGACCAAAATAAAAAAACCTAAACCAAAAAACATCATCCAAAAAGTTTTTGATTCTATCTGAAATTTTCTGAATATTATTTTTTCCATAATTAAATGTTAGAATAAGTGACTCTCTGCTTCAATGAAAGATCCGCACGAAGTCTTCGATTTTGCTTAATTTTTAGAGCCTTATTTACTCTACTGTTTGGGTCAGATAAATCACCAAATGATATAGCTTTGTGTCCTTCTTTCATACATGCTTCTTCACAAGCAGTAGTAGGTATGCCATGGTCGATTCTATTAACGCAAAAATTACAACTCTCTACGCATCCTTTCCCTCTTGGCGCAGTTGTTACTTGTTCGGTTAAATTTTCATGAACAAAAGACCTAGCTTTGAATGGACATGCCATCATACAATAACGACAACCTATGCAGGTGTGTTGATTCACCATCACTATACCATCTACTCTTCGAAATGAAGCTCCCGTAGGGCAAACATCACAGCATGGAGGATTCTCACAATGCTGACAAAGCATTGGCACAACTTTTACTTTATCAGTTTTGATATCCTTAATAGTAAGTTTTCTTATCCATTGAGAATCTGTCTCCGGTCTATCAAATCCATATAACCCATTTTCCTCAACGCATGCATCAACACATGCAGTACAGCCACTGGCACACTTATCAACATCAATACTCATGGCCCATTTTGTATCTGATTTTACCTCTTCATGAAGTGGTTTGGCAGCCTGAGCAGGAGCAAATAAGTCAGGGATAAAGTAAACAGTGGATAATACTGAAATAGATTTTACAATGAATCCTCTTCTAGTGAGTTTTATATCAGTGCTCATTTTACACCCTCAACATAACTAACTAGTTTCTCAATCTCCTGAGATACTTGATCCTCCAGATGATTATAGTTGAGACTGATGTGAGCCTCTGGCTTTCTTCCACGTGGCACAGATGCATGACATGAAAAACAATCTATGTTAACTGCTGTCTGAACATGACATGTTTGACAAAACTGGCCCTCAGAATTTATTGGTATTGGTTCGCCAACCTCATCATACGAAACATGACAATCTATGCAATTCGCAAAACTGTGGTTTTTAGTTCGGACACCATTGATTACCGTTTTGTCTCGTTGATGATATAAAAAAACAAAATGCTCTTTCTGCATTAATTCCGTAGGTTCAACACACTGTGCTGCATCATCAGCTTTCGATTTTCCTTTGATTGAATGGTTTATACCATCATGACTATATATGTCAGGAGAGATTATGAAAACTATTACTAGCAGAAGCCTTATCGCTAATTGGTACACTTTCTCCCTCCCAGCTTTCTACCAATTGTGGGTAGCTATTCTCCAAGACCCATTTTTATATAACCAGTTGGGCATACGTCTGCACAAATATGACAACCAATGCATTTGTTGTAGTCTGTGTCTACATATCTACCAGTTGTTGATTGATCTTTTTTTACTCTAAATACAGCGTCTTGAGGACAATATATAACACAGTTATCACATTCAAAGCACATGCCGCAGCTCATGCATCGACCTGCTTCTTTTATTGCATCTTCCTCTGTCAATCCAATAATTCTGTCTTCATAATGATCTATAACATCATCACCGGTAGGTACAGCTTCACCTCGCTTATATCGCTCTTCATGTTTAAAATGACCAAGAAATAGCTCGTTTGATGGGATTACTTCTTGACCAGACCTATCCTCATAGTTGTGAACAACTGCAGAATTGTTATCACTACCTCTTAATTTATCAGGATCTTCAATTTTAGGCTCGTATTCTTGAGGTGAGAGATCAGTCTCTCTAAGCTTATCTAATAATTTAAAGTGATGGACGTCAACTTTAGGTCTTCTTTTAAAATCATCATTTTCAAAATAACTCTCAATTGTATCTGAAACGATTGAACCTTGACCAATTGCTGTTGTTAATAAGTGTGGTCTGATGATATCACCAGCTACAAAATGTCCTTCTTTTGTTTTGTGCCTGTAAAAGTCATCTACATCAAAGAAGCCTCTTTCATTTCCCATCTCTTCATAACCCTCAATGTCAGGGCTTTGACCAATGGCAGAGATAATTAGGTCAGCTTCAATAACTTTTTCTGTGCCCTCAATCGGTTTTGGAACATTCTCTTCAAAGACACAATCAGCAACAACAAGAGCGGTAGCTCTGCCACTTTCATCTCGCTCAATTTTAACCGGAATTACTCCATTTAATATTGATACACCTTCATGCATTGCATCGTTAACTTCTTGCTCAGCAGCAGTCATTTCCTCTCTTTTAAACAGAGAGGTTAGAGTTACCTCAGCGCCCTCTTTGATAGCTTGCTCGGAAACATCTTGAGCAACATAACCATGAACAACTGCTTCTGGTTTTTCTTGAGGATTCATATTGGAGATATGACCTAGTCTTCTAGCAACTGATACAACATCGATAGAGGTATCACCACCACCAACACAAACTACCTTCTGTGCTCCTACTTTTAATCGACCTTGACTAAATGCTTCCAAGAATTCTACGCCATTTAAACAATTTTCCGCGTCACTTCCCTCAATAGGTAGCGACTTACCATTCCAACATCCAATAGTCCATAAAACTGCGTCATGAGATTTTTCAACATCCTCTAGAGGTACGTCTTTACCCACTCTTGTGTTAAGTACAACTTCAATATCGCCTAAATCAAGGATTCGTTTTATTTCAGCATCTAGGATATCTCTAGGTGTTCTATAGTTAGGTATCCCATATCGCATCATACCTCCGAGTTGTTCTCTCTCTTCGAAAATCGTTGATGCATAACCCTTTTTTCTCAACTGATAAGCAGCAGACATACCAGCAGGTCCACCGCCTATTATTGCTACTCTTTGTTTTTTTAATTCAGGCGCAGGGTCAAACTTAAAACCCTCTTTAAAAGCTGTATCTCCAATGAATTGTTCGACTGCATTAATTCCAACATAATCATCTACTTCATTCCTGTTGCATCCACTTTGACATGGTGCAGGACAAACTCTACCCATTTGAGATGGGAATGGGTTCGCGGTTGTGGATCTCCTAAAAGCATATTCGGACATAGTCATGCCTTCTGGAGCTTTTTCAATTCCTCTAACAATTTGTAGCCAGCCTCTTATATCCTCACCAGATGGGCAGCTCCCTTGACACGGAGGGGTTTTGTGAATGTACGTAGGACACTTATGAGATTTATCCTCATTAAAAATATCTTGTGAAAAGTCAGTATACTTGCTATCGCCATCAGAGAACCTCCTATAGGTATTCTCCTCTTTCATCAAGTTGACTGTTTTTTCTAGCTTAGACATAAATCTCCCACCAAATATAAGTTTATTATTCTAATCTAATATTGAATAATTATAGCACATGGATTCTGACCCTAAAGCTCTTTTTTATTCATTATTAGAGCATTCCCAACAAGCTGGTGAAGGCTTATAATTTGATCAATTTCAAACCCATAATATCCCAAAGCTTTCGAGAACTGTGACTTACAAATAGCACATATAGCAGCCATATGAGTGACACCATAGTCGTCTACAACTCTCTTTAGAGCTTCCATCCTTGGTAAAGCTCCTTTCATTCGTAATTCCATTAAATCGTCTGTTAATAGGCCCCCGCCTCCGCCACAACAGAAAGTCTTCTCTTTAATCGTGCTCTCATCCATATCGTAAAAATGATTGGTAGTTGCTTTAATGATATCTCGTGGAATAGTAAATTGCCCACCTATCACATCTCCCATATTTGATGCCCTAGCTACATTGCAAGAGTCATGATAAGTCACGACCATATCGTCATTCGCTGACTTATCGAATTGTAAAACATTCTTCTGTATTAGGTCGTACGTTACTTCACAGATATGCTGAGGCACAGGATATTTAGGGTCTAGAAAATCAAAAGGGCCTGCTAGTGTATTTAAAAAACTATATGCAACACGCCATGCATGGCCGCACTCACCAAAGACGATTCTCTTCACATTTAAGTCTAGAGCCGCTTCCCTGATCCTCATTGCAAGTTTACGCATATTTGCATAACTCCCAATGAACATCCCAAAATTAGCCGCTTCACTTGCATGTGAGCTCAAAGTCCAACTTAAGCCTGCTTGATGAAAGACCTTGCCATAACCAATTAAACCATCTACGTGTGGTTCTGCAAAAAAATCTGCAGAGGGTGTAACTAATAAAATATCAGAATCTTTTTGGTCAAGGGGATATTTTACATCTATATCTGTCTCGTCTTTTACATCTTCCTCTAGTCCTTCTAGCGTATCAGCAAGAGCAGGTTCAGGTAGTCCTAAGTTATTACCAATTTTATGAACTTTACCGATTATTTCATTACAGTATTTCTGACCCACACCCACGGAGTCCATAATTTCTCTCGCTGCCATAGATATTTCAGCGGTATCAATTCCCATAGGGCAAAATACAGCGCATCTTCTACACTGTGAACACTGATGGTAATAGGAATACCAATCGTCTAAAACTTCTTTTGTTAAATCCACAGCGCCAACAAGCTTAGGAAAATATTTGCCCGGGAGAGTGAAGTATCTCCTGTAAACACTTCGGAGTAAGTTTTGTCGACCTACTGGCATGTTACTTGGGTCTTTTGTTCCAAGGTAATAATGACATTTATCTGTGCAAGCACCACATTGAATACACGAATCCAAGTAAACCCTTAGAGATCTATATTTTTTGAGGAGATCGCCCATTTTGTCAAGAGCTGCATCTTGCCAGTTATCAACGAGTTCACCCGGGTATCCAAGAGATGATTGAAATTCTTCTTTTGATTTAAAAGGAGCTAAATGTGCAGTTGCTTTTTTTTCAAGCAAGGGGACATCGGAGTATTCTTTGAGTTCAGGTTTTTCGAATTCTTTAACTGCCATCTTATAATCCTATGATTCTAGTTTTCTTGCCCAGTCTGCTATATGTCTAGAGTCTCTTGCAGTGTCTGTCTGATTTCTTGTAGGACTGAAAAATAGCCCAGGAGCATGAAGCAATTTACTATAAGGGAAAATTATCATTAGAAGTAATACAAGTCCTAAGTGAAGCAAGAGCATGAAATCAGATGGTAACTCAGACCAACTGAAATAGATTAAACCAATAATAAATTGTTTCAGTGCAAAAATATCGGTTGGATACCACTTCATCATTAATCCTGACAACGCAATACCTATAATTAAGATTAAAATTAAATAATCTGAAGGTGCTGAAATATGACGTACTCTATCGACGAATATCCTTCTCACAAGTAGACCAATTAAACCAAGTAGCATCATATATGCCGCATAGTGACCAGCTGCTTGAACAATTTCCCAAGATACCCAAAACCATACTGGATCTGTAGCATATCTGAGGTGTCTAAAAAATGCTAATAAGAGTGCAAAGTGAAACAACCATCCAAACAACCATGTCCATTTTGCTGAATGGAATAGACTTTCAAAAAAAACTACTTCTCTAAATAGTCTTACAGCAACTCCACGTTTAGTTTTAGGTGCTGGTGGTGTTGGTATTTTTAGAGGAGCTGGAATAGTTGCATATTCATAGATTCTATATGCTATGCCTGCAAATAAAATTAAGGTTGCAAAATAAAACAACGATCCATATATAATTGTCACAAGTGACATGCTCCTCTCCTCTCATAACCTTGTTATGTGTATTATACGCAACCAGTTGGCTTTGGTAATCCCGCAAATTTACATGCTTGCTTACCAGGGCCGTATGGAAATAATTCATAAAGGTATTTACTATTACCTTTATCTTTTCCAAGTTTTTTACCGACAGCTTTTGTAAGTACTCGAACTGCTGGTGCGATTTGATACTCTTCATAGTATTCTCTTAGAAAATTAATAATTTCCCAATGATCATCGCCGAGATCAATGCCATCTTCTTTAGCCATTATCTCTGCAACATCTTTTTCCCAGTCGTTGAGGTTACTTAAATAACCCTCTTCATCTACTTCTAAGCTTTTACCATTTACTTCTATAGGCATAGTATACTCCTGAATTATAGCCAGTTTTGAATTCTCTCATTCTCAACGGCAAGTTTAACAAAATCTTGATAATCTATTATCTCTATATTATTGATTAGAGAGTTTTTATCAAGCCCTCTGGCCATTAAATCTGGCCCTAAGACGTACATTTTAACAGTATTTAGCGACTCTTTTACAATAGCCTCTAACTTGGTACCTTTAAGCGCACCGTAGACACCATCCTCAATTAACAGAACAGCAGCGTCTTTCTCAGAGAGCCTTAGGCATGTCTCAAGACTGTTTTTTTCAAAAGGAGATTTATTGACAGTGTGTAACATTAAAAATTTAAAATAACCTCGCTATCGGTAAT
>CAJWMM010000005.1 GCA_913043035.1 uncultured Gammaproteobacteria bacterium
GAATTCTAATAAGTCAGAACTGCACGATATCTAATTTTATTACTTTTCACTTTCTTTATAGCATCATTAACTTTGTTGAATGTGAATGTCTCAATTTTTGGTTTTATTTTATGTTTAGCTGCAATCCTTAGCATTTCTTTCATCATTTTTCTGCTTCCACCTGGATTAGCAGAAATTGAAAGTCGTTTCATTAATAAACTAAATACATGTACGTTAACTGTGCTTGGTGGTACACCAACGAAACATATATTTCCATCAACATCTAGAGTATTTAGTAGTTGAGACCAATCTAAATCAGCATGTGCAGTAACTAATAAGAAATCGAATGCTTTTTCAAATTTATTTATTTGATCGATAGTGATGACATTCGAAGCTCCAAATGATTTGGCTTCTTTTACTTTATTTTTCGTACTTGTAATAGCTGTCATTTTAAATCCCATGGCTTTTCCGAATTGAAGCCCGAGGTGACCAAGACCACCAATACCTAAAACTGCTACTCTTGAGCCTTTCTTAACTTTGTATCCCCTAAATGCACCATGGACTGTCCAACCTCCACACATCAGTGGAGCAGCATGCTCCGATTTTATTTCTTTTGGTATTGGATAAACCATCTCAGAATCAGCTTTGACAAAATCTGCAAAACCTCCATTTCTTCCAACACACGTTGCTTCTGATGATGGGCACATGTTGTCTCTATCAGACTTACAATAAGTACATGTTTTACATACTTTTGAAAACCAACCAAGACCAACTCTCTGACCTTTTTTAATATTTGTTACTTTACTCCCAATCTCTCGCACTGTACCGACAATCTCATGACCAGGAACAAACGGATAATTAGAAATACCCCAATCATTGTCAATTAGATGAATATCGCTGTAGCATATACCACAGTGTGATATCTCGATAATTACCTCGCGTGCTTTTGGTTTAGACATATTGTAAGTGAGCTGTGTTAATTTAGCTCGTGCTTTTTCAGGTGCAAATCCTTTTACAGGTAGTTCAGACATTTAGAGATTTGCCAGTGGTTGTTTCAATGCTGTAAGAACGACATCTTGATTAACATATACAAGATAAATATAAGTTAAAAGACCTACTAACCCAAAAATTTTTGTAGGGATAATTTTATCAAGTCGAGTAAAAGCCCCTATGCATTGACTAAAATTAAATGCAAAATAGCCGACCGCAACAAAAAAAGTAAAACCTAATAAAGTTAATATAAGCATATATCAACAATAACGATTTTTTTACTCTAAGACAATAGTAATTTTTTGATCCTTCATTTCACAACTCTCATTGTCAAGAAGATTTAGTAATTGACCCATTGGAGTTATAGAATCAACCGCTCTATCAAAAAGATATCCTAGTCCTGAATTTATAAAGAAATTTCCTGTTTCGTCATCAGATGTAATCACGCCATGCTGACCTTCGGTTAAGCCGGCTCGACAAAAAACATTAATTGACGAACACTCGGTCATAAATGTAATAGTTTTAGGTGCAAGTGTCTCTAGTTTATCTGAAGAAGAAAAAACTGTGCAGACTGCATCTACTCTCTCATTCTCTAGGTTCACTGTATTTAGTTCAATCTTTACTGGAAATTTTGATGCCTGCATTGAAGCACAAGAGGTAAGAAATAAAGTTAAGATAATAATTAATATCTTCATAACACTCGTAATTTACTCCTGATCATGATAGTAAGTCATGAGTTAAACATCATGACTATCTGTAAAAAAGTATGAGGTAAATTGTCCTATTAATACATCTAAATGGATTTCCATATATCATTACTTAATTTCCATAGATCCTCAGCAATATCTTTATCATAACTGATATTAGATGATTTCACAGGTTTTGATTTAATAAAATAAGCTCCACTTAGTGAATCCACATCCGAACTAGTTGCTAGGTATACAGGCGTTGCTGCTCCCTGTCTGCTTGATATAGCAAAAAATTTGATGAATGATGAAATAGCTTTGTAAATTAAATTACTATTATTGTTAGCAATATTAGTATTAACTACGCCTGGGTGCAAGCAATTAACAGTTAGATGAGAATTCTCTTTATTTAAAATAGAATTCAAATGATAGGTAAAGTAAATATTAGCTAACTTAGAGTATTTGTATTGCTTCCATCCATTATATTTTGTTGGGCATTGAAAATCCTCTCTAATCTTTACCCCGCGATGAGCTTCAGATGCAATGTTGATAATTCTTGATGTTATATTATCCAAAAGAATATTAGTAACGATGTAATAACTCATGTGATTTAATGCAAATGTTTTCTCAAAACCTTCCTCGGTTAGCTCGAAGTCCATAAAAATACCTCCAGCATTGTTCATCAAACAATAAATCTCTTTATGATTAGTTTTGATGATAGAAGCAACTTTGATAGTTTCATGCATTGATGAAAGATCACATGTATATGATGATGTTGATATAGAAAAATTCTCTTCTAAATTTTTAGATAAATCAGATAATTTACTCTCAGATCTACTCACTAGAATTAAATCATATCCCTGCTGAGCAAGTATCTTTGAAGCCTCTAAACCTATTCCTGATGTAGCTCCAGTAATTAAACAGTTTTTTGCAGGCATAACACTAAAGCGATATTTTGAAAAGTATGGCAACTATAACAGTTAATATGCTAATAGCTATAAATAATACTAATCTTTGAAAATTGGAAGCGTCTTTGCTAACAAGTTTTCGATATTTCTGGTACAGCATATTATTAGTATAGTTAGGTAAGTAGAGATCCAAGAATACTAGACGCCTTATTCTTCTACTTGATGGGTTAATTTTATTTTTAGTAACAATTTTTAACACTTCTTTTATGTATCTATAGTCAATAATCCTAATACTTTGTGTTTTCTTTTTCATTATTATGCAGATTGAAGATTGCCTAAAACTTCATCCATGGTTTTTTTAGCATCACCAAAAAGCATTCGCGTATTATCTTTAAAAAATAGAGGGTTTTGAACGCCAGCATATCCAGTTGCCATACCTCTCTTAAGTACCACAGTTGTTTTCCCTTTCCAACATTCTAATACAGGCATACCGGCAATTGGGCTGTTTGGATCATCGAGCGCAGATGGGTTAACAATATCGTTAGCCCCAATAATAATAGACACATCGACATTATCGAAATCATCATTTATCTCATCCATCTCATAAACAATATCGTATGGGACTTTTGCTTCAGCAAGAAGAACATTCATGTGACCTGGCATTCTTCCAGCTACGGGATGAATGGCAAATTCAACATCTACGTTCTTTTTTTTGAGTAGCTTTACGATTTCATTGACAGTGTGTTGTGCTTGAGAAACCGCCATGCCATAGCCAGGAATTATCATTACTTTTTTTGATGTAAGTAAAAGGTCTGTTAACTCATCAGAATTAATCGAAGTAACTTCACCCTGATCAGAAACTGAGGTTGCAACTGTTACTGAATCTGTACCAAAGCCACCTGCTATGACCGATATGAAACTTCTATTCATAGCGCGACACATTATATAACTAAGAATTGCACCACTGCTTCCTACTAGCGCTCCCACTACAATTAATAAATCATTACTCAACATGAACCCAGTAGCTGATGCAGCCCAGCCAGAATAAGAATTAAGCATTGATACAACTACAGGCATATCAGCACCACCAATCGCCATTACTAAGTGAATACCAAAAATAAGAGCCAGTAAAGTCATCAACCCAAGAGGATAAATTGCATTTGAGATCTCGGGGTCAATGGTGAATAAATAACCAAGATAAATAATTACTAGTACAATTATTAAATTTAGATAATGCCTTGCTGGCAATATAAGCGGATTACCACTCATTTTGCCACTAAGTTTTCCGAAGGCAATTATCGATCCTGAAAATGTGATAGCGCCGATAAATATTCCTATATATATTTCTATACTGTGTATCGTTTTCTCCACACCCGATAAGCTTATTGTTTCGTCTAAAAAGTTTACGTAGCCTACCAATACAGCTGCAAGTCCGACTAAACTGTGAAGAATTGCAACTAACTCAGGCATCTGTGTCATTTGCACTTTCCTAGCAAGAAATATTCCTACAAAGGCTCCCGTTAACATGAGTGCAATGATTAAGTGATAATTCTTAGTCACATATGGGCTAAATAAAGTTGCGATGATAGCCACCGTCATTCCGATCATTCCGAACATATTCCCTTTTCTGGATGTCTCTTGATGGCTGAGTCCACCTAGAGTGAGAATAAATAATATGGTAGCTCCAATGTATAAGGCGCGAACTAAGTCTATTTCAAACGATATCATTTCTTGAACATCTCCAGCATTCTCCTTGTAACGGCAAATCCACCAAATATGTTTATACTAGCAATAAGTATTGCAATAGATGCTAGTATTACAGATGTTAAATCGTCGGATGAAATTTGTGTTAGTGCACCAATGATAATAATACTACTAACGGCATTAGTAACTGACATCAGTGGTGTGTGCAATGATGCTGTTACGTTCCAAACAACCATATAACCAATAAAACATGAAAGCACAAACACAGTGAAATGATTCATGAATGAGCTTGGTGCTACGCTACCTAAAGATGCTAGTAGAAAGATAGCTATAGCGAGACCAAAAAATGGGAAAGATTCTTTCTTTACAGCTGGAGTTTTGACCTCTTTAGTAACTTCTTTATGTGCTGCTTTTGGTGCTACCGATACTTCAATGGCTGGCGGAGGAAAAGTAGTTTCACCTTTATTAATTACCGTCATTCCTCTAATAACATCATCATTCATATTAATTTCTATAACACCATTTTTTTCAGGAGTAAGGTCCGAAAAAACATGATACAAATTGGTAGCGTAGAGTTGACTAGACTGTGCAGGCAATCTAGATGGCAAATCAGTATAGCCAATTATAGAAACTCCATTTTCCACAACTAATTTATCTTTTTCCGTGCATTCAGTATTGCCGCCTTGGCTTGAGGCAAGATCTACAATGACACTTCCAGATTTCATTGATGATATCATCTTTTTAGTAATTAACTTAGGAGCAGGTTTTCCAGGTATAAGGGCAGTCGTTATTACTATGTCCACTTCTTTACACTGATCTGCAAAGAGTTCTAATTCTGCTTTAATATATTCATCACTCATGACTTTTGCATAACCACCGGAACCAGAGCCATCTTCATCAAACTCTACAGTTAGGAAGTCAGCGTTGAGACTCTCTACCTGTTCTTTTACCTCTGGTCTGGTATCAAATGCTCTTACAATAGCACCTAGGCTCACTGCAGTTCCTATAGCAGAAAGACCAGCTACACCCGCTCCTATAATGAGAACTTTTGCAGGAGGTATTTTTCCTGCCGCTGTAATTTGCCCTCCGAAAAATCTTCCGAATGTATGAGATGCCTCAATGACTGCTCTTGAGCCAGCAACATTTGCCATTGAACTGAGTGCGTCCATTTTCTGGGCACGAGATATTCTTGGTACGGAATCCATTGCAAGGACATTGATGTTATCTCTTGATAATTTTTCTAATCTATCTTTGTTTTGAGCCGCTCCAAAGAAAGAGATTAATGTCTTATTTTCACTTAGCAATAAAGTCTCATCTCCATTAGATAAAGATGGAGCATTAATTTTTGCAATTATGTCAGAGCTATCCCAAACCTCTTTAGAGCTAGAGCAGACTTTTGCTCCAACATCTATGTAATCTTGGTCTGAAAAATTAGAGCTAATGCCTGCATTTGTTTCTACTTGAATTTCAAAGCCAAGTTTTTTGATCTTGACTACAACATCAGGCGTGATCGCTACTCTATTTTCATTCTCTTTTGTTTCTTTGACAATTCCGATTATCAAAATTAACTCCTTTTAAGTGCTTTAACATAAGTAATTAACAAATTATTCAAAACGTTAAAAATATTCTAATACTAAATTTTTCTATCAATAATTCCGTAAATAAGTTTGTTCAGCTTATTTTTACTATCGGAAAAATAGACTGATTTCTCAGTGCATTCATCAGCTAAGCGTTCGCAGTATATTCTAACACTATCACAAGTCATATGTTGGAGAATATTAGGTCCATCTAATTTATTTTTGCTAGATTTACTAACTTGAAAATCTAACAGGTCGTCTGTAGCTTGGAATATCATCCCAAAGTTACGTCCAAATTTCCTTACATCTTTCATTGTACTGGAATTGAACCGTTGTTTCAAAAATAAAGTTGATATTAAACAGTATTCAAATAGTTTCGCAGTTTTATCCTCATGAATTTTAATAATTTGCTTTTTAGTAAGACTTTTTGGATTTTCTGAAACCATTAGATCATCAGCTTGTCCACCAGCTAAACCACGATAACCAGTTAATTTTGATAACTCTTCGATGAGCTTTAATCTAACTGAGAGTGATTTATGCGTAGCTGATTCAGTGAGAATCTCAAATGCTAATGTAAGTAAACTGTTTCCAGCTAAAATCCCAATACCTTCTCCAAACTTTTTGTGGGTGGTTAATTTGCCTCTCCTAAAATCATCATCATCCATCGCGGGTAAATCATCATGTATGAGTGAGTATGAATGAACAAGTTCAGTAGCAATAGCTAAACGCATATAGTTTTTTTTATTAATTTTGAGTTGTTTAGAGAACTCACATATTACAAAGGGTCTTATTCTCTTGCCACCATTCATTAGACCATAATTCATAGATCTATATAATATGGAATCATTTTTGTAGCTAAGCATGAATTTCTTAGCGTATAGATTAAATTCTTTCGTAAATTTATTTAATTGAGAAATTATATCCATATTTAAATGGTACGATATAATAGTTTTATGAATATCTCAATCAATAAAGAAATGATATCTCTTCCAGAAGAGACAACTGTTACTGATTTATTAGAAAGATTAGATATCGAAAAGATACATATTGCTGTTGAAATTAATATGGAAATTATACCTAAATCTGAGTTCGACGAATATCGACTAAAAGAAAATGACAATGTTGAGATTATTAGGGCGGTCGGCGGAGGCTAAAGGTGAAGGATTTAGTTATTGATGAAAAAAAGTATCATTCTAGACTCATTATAGGCACTGGAAAATACAAAGATTTTCAACAGACCAAAGATGCTCTTATTGCAAGTGGCGCGGAAATGATAACTGTCGCAGTAAGGAGAGTTAATTTAGGGCAAACGAAAAATGAACAAAATTTACTAGAGTTTATAGATCCAAAAAAATATACCATTTTACCCAATACTGCAGGCTGTTATACTGCGAAAGATGCTATCAGGGTTTGTAATATTGCAGCGGAAATTTTAGATGGTCACAAACTAGTCAAACTGGAAGTATTGGGAGACGAGAAGACTTTATATCCGAATGTTGTGGAGACGATCGCGGCTGCAGAAGCTTTGGTAAAAGATGGCTTTAAGGTTATGGTTTATACCACAGACGATCCTCTTGTTGCAAAAGAACTAGAAAAAATAGGATGTATAGCAATAATGCCATTAGCATCCCCAATAGGTAGCGGGTTAGGCGTGCAAAATAGATATAACATTCTATCTATAGTGGAAAATGCTAAAGCTCCCATAATTGTTGATGCAGGTGTTGGGACTGCATCTGATGCGTCTATTGTTATGGAAATGGGTTGTGATGGAGTATTAATGAATACAGCTATTGCATGTGCGAAAGATCCGATATTAATGGCATCAGCAATGAGAAAAGCTGTGGAATCAGGCCACGAAGCATTTAAAGCAGGAAGAATACCAAAAAAGAAATATGCAACAGCATCCTCTCCAATTGAGGGAAGTTTTTTTGATGACAAATAAGCCAGTATTTTTTAACAGGCATAGGATCAGGAAAAAGAATTCAAACGCAATTGATAAGCACGATTATATTGATCTATCCAAGTATGCAGACAACACTAATATTTTAGATATTGGGTTTGGTGATGGTGATTCCATAATCAATACCAAAAAAGTAGACGATCAGAGAATACATGGTGTTGAATCTTACTCAATAGGGGTGGGTAAAGTGCTTGATTTTATAAATACAAGCAAAATAAAGAATATTCATATTTACCAAGGAGACGTGGTAGAGATTATAGATAATTTTCCTGGTAATTATTTTGATTATGTAAATATTTTTTTTCCTGATCCTTGGCCGAAAAGACGTCATCACAAAAGAAGGTTTATCACAAAGTTTTTTTTAGACAAGCTGAAGACTAAACTTAAAAAAAATAATCAGGTTCATATAGCATCAGACCATATAAATTATATTTTCGATACGAAACATGTGCTAAATAACTATTTGAATGAATGTATACAATTCTCAAATCACCGCTCAAACCGACCAATTACTAAATATGAGAAAAAAGCTATGTCTAAACGAAATATCATTTTTGACTTAATATTCAGCTTATAGATTCTTCAGTTGTCTCCTGTGGAATCACTATATGAAGAATAAAACCAAATATTATACCTGTCCATATATGGGTGGTTACACCCTCAAACAACTCTAAAGATAGAAGAGGGAAAATAATCGTACTCACAAACGTTAGCAGACATACAGTACCCGCTGCTCGATTTTGCACATATAAATCTTTCATTTCCCTAACCTTTACGAGTGGTATCACAGCAAAAATGACAATTATACCCAATGTTGCTTGTGGTAAGTTATGGAGAAGTGGTGTTGCATAAAGCAAAGTTATGCCAACAATTAGCATAGTCACAATTGATGATACACCACTATATGCACCGCTTGCCTCATTAACTGCTGATCTTGAGAAAGAACCTGATACAGGGAAACTACCTGAAAAGCTAGATGTAATATTCGATAAACCTTGTCCGAATAATTCTTGATTAGAATCTACAGGAGTTGGATTTTTATATAACTCAACCCCGTTAGAGTCTTTTGGTGGCTTTTTTACATAGAGCTGTTTAGCTATGGCAATCGCTTCCATGAAACCTACAAAAGCAATTATTACAGTATGAATTATGAGCATCGGTATAGAGCTATTAAAACTCGAGAAGCTTGGTAATCGAAAGTCAGGTAAACCATCAGGTATATAACCTACTATAGGGCCAGAATAGCTGAAAGTTGATGCAAAAATTATAGATACAACAACAGCAAAGAAAACCGCAAGATTACTAAAAGTTAAATATTTATTAAACTTGAATTTGATGATGTACATAAGAACCAATATAGCAACAGAAATCATCAATGATTCATAATTCAAAGGGTACTGATTTAAAAAATTAGTATAATTTACAACATCATCTAAATTTACACTAGGAAGACCGAATATTTTACTTAATTGAGAGAAAGAAATTATTAAAGCGGCAGCAGAGGTAAAACCAAGCAGTACATGCTCAGGTATTTTATCAAAAACTTTTCCAGCTTTAAAAATTGCTAAAGAAATTTGAAAGATGCCAACTGTAAAAGCAAGAATTACTGCGTATACGATATAAATGTCTTTATTTCCGTCTGCTAAAGATCCAGCTGCTACGGATGTCAATAAGCAAACCATCGCAACAGGTCCAGTAGCGAGATATCTTGATGATCCAAAAAAAGCAGCTAAGGCAACTGGTAAAAGTGCTGCATATAAACCATATACAGGTTTAACATCAGCAAGAGTTGCATAAGCCATTGACTGTGGAATGATTATCATGGCGATCGTCACTCCAGCTATGACATCCCTTGTCAGAAAGTTTTTGTTTAATAGTACTTCTGGTAACCAACTACTAAAATTAAAAACTATTGTCCTAAGATAGATAAGAAAATTTATTATGGACTCCTCAATTACTCAAAATGACTACTTATGAAATATTATTATATCATATATAATTAAAAATATTGGGGTTATAGATGGAATATAGGAAACTTGGTAGAACAGATATTGACGTAAGCGTTATTTGCTTAGGAACAATGTCCTATGGCGAACAAAACTCTGAAAAAGAAGCTCATGAACAACTGGATTATAGTATTGATCAAGGAATAAATTTTATTGATACAGCAGAAATGTATGCTATACCGCCTAAAGAAGAGACATGTGGCAAAACTGAGGAAATTATTGGGACATGGCTTACAAAACGAAAGAAAAGAGATGAGATTATCATTGCTACAAAAGTTGCCGGTCCAGGAATGGATTATGTGAGAGGGGGATCTAGACTCTCTCATCAACAAATAATAAAAGCAGTTGATGCATCACTTAAAAGATTACAGACAGAATATATAGACCTTTACCAGGTTCATTGGCCGGAACGTAAGAGTAATTATTTTGGAAGATTAGGTTATGAATATAGTAATGAAATGGGGATAACAATTGAAGAAACGTATAAGGCCATGGATCAACTTGTTAAAGATGGGAAAGTAAGATATATCGGTATATCAAACGAGACGCCATGGGGTACAAACGAATATCTAAAGTTATCTGAGAAATATAATTTAAGCAAAATTGTTTCTATCCAAAATCCATATTCGCTTCTCAATCGTATATACGAAGTTGGGCTTGCAGAAATATCGCAACATGAACACGTAGGATTGTTAGCATATTCACCTTTAGGGTTCGGAGTGCTGACTGGTAAATATTTGGATAATACACCAAAGGATTCAAGACTAGGTTTGTATGGTGATTGGTTCACGCGTTATAGTGATGAGTCTACTATTGAAGCTGTTAGAAAATACGTAGCTCTCGCAAGAGATCACGGCATGTCACCGACAGAGCTCTCACTTGCATTCGTAAACACGAGGCCTTTCGTAACATCAAATATTATTGGTGCTACAAAAATGGATCAATTAAAAGAAAACATTAAAAGCATTGAAATTAAATTAACAGATCAGGTTATTGAACAAATCGAAGAAATTCATAAATCAAATCCTAATCCTGCTCCTTGACTATTTCGTTGTAATAAATTCGACTGCACAATTTAAGTCATCAAAAATTTTAACTTTGTATTTATTATATTCTTCAATTTTTTTTCCATTACCTGTTCTCACAGCAATCGGAACGCATTGTGCCAGCTTTGCTGCCTCAATGTCTCTTGGTGAATCGCCAATAGCATATGTGGTTTTAAGATCAAAATTAAATCGTGATGCAGCTTCTAAAAACATTCCTGGTAGTGGCTTTCGGGTTGTAGAGGTTTCATCAGGAGTATGTGGACAATATAATATTGCATGAATAGAGCCACCAGCTCTGGTTACCATATCTAGCATCTTCATATTTATACGAGTAAATGTCTCATAAGACATCAAACCCCTGTTGATTGCAGATTGGTTTGTGATAACTATAATATTAAAATCGTTATCTGTAAGAGTCTTTATTGCTTTGATGCTATCAGGTATTGGTTCCCATTCTTCTGGACTCTTAATATATTCCGGTGAGTCGAAGTTAATAACTCCATCTCTATCTAAAATTATGAATTTTTGTAATCTCACTGTTTAAAATATTCAAGAAAATAATCCACAAGTTTTGACTGGTCAATGATCTCTTGTTTCATGGTATCTCTATCACGAATAGTTACGGTTCCCTTTTCCAAGGTATCGAAATCAATCGTTATACATAAGGGGGTTCCAACCTCGTCGTGTTTCCTATAACTTTTTCCGATGTTACCAGTATTTTCAATAACTACTCTTCCCAATTGGCACTTTTGTAATATATTTTTGAATGCTCTTGCTTTTTGCACGATTTCATCATTATTTTTCTTTAAAGGTACGACCGCTGCTTTGATAGGAGAAAGGTGTCGCGGCAAAGATAAAACAGTTCTTTCTTTTCCATCAACTAATTTCTCAATATTGAAGGCCTCACTTAAAACAGCAAGCACGCCACGATCAACACCAGCTGATGGTTCAATAACATATGGCACGATCCATTTTTTTGAATCTAAGTCTTGAATGGCTAATTTAGAATTTGAAGCATGATTATCTTTTACTTTAGAACTGATGTTTAACTCACTTTGATTTTTACTATGTGAACCTAAGTCGAAGTCTGTTCTATTAGCAATACCCTCGAGTTCCTCAAGGCCATGAGGAAATTCGTACATTATATCGATAGTAGATTTAGAATAATGCGATAATTCATCAACGGTTACAGGTTGTAATTTAATTTTATTTTTTGGTATCCCTTGTTTTACCCACCACTCTAGTCGGTCATCAACCCATTTTTTATGCCACTCCTCATCCGTTCCAGGTTTGACAAAAAACTCAAGCTCCATCTGTTCAAATTCCCTGACTCTAAAAATAAAGTTCCGTGGTGTTATCTCATTTCTGAAAGCTTTACCTATTTGTGCAATACCAAATGGTAATGTTTGAGAGGTCGAATCAACAATATTTTTAAAATTAATAAAAATCTGTTGTGCCGTTTCAGGTCTTAAATACGCATATGAAGTTCCGTCATCTATTGGACCTACATTTGTTTTAAACATAAGATTAAAATCTCTAGGTTCAGTCAACTCTTCATTTTTACACTGCTCTGGTATTTGATCTGACCTAAACCTTAAACCGCAGCTCTTGCAATCAATTAGTGGGTCTGTGAAAGTGTCCTCATGCCCAGAATGTTTTAGTACATCAGAGTGCGTTAGAATAGATGCATCTAAGCCCTCTATGTCATCTCGCTCGTAGACAATTGAAGTCCACCAAGTCATTTTAAGATTATTTTTTAACTCTACACCCAATGGACCATAGTCATATAGTCCCTGAAGTCCGCCATATATCTCACTAGATTGAAAGATAAAACCTCGTCGCTTACATAAAGCGACTAATTCATCCATATTTTTCGCTGCCAAAATCTGATCCTTAAATCTATTAACTTAGAAAGATTATAATATGTACTACGTTGTCTTCATAATTATCTCTAAAAATCGTTTATATGAGTGTAAATATGCATAATTTACTATCCTAATGCATCATTTTAATGCATAATATCATTTTGAGTGCAATATATGCACTATATATTTGCTTATATACTATCCCATTATATGGATATGGAATTCATTAGATTAAAAAAGGGCTAAAATTGGCATGATTAATGCAACTATCTAGATGCAATAAACAAAAATAATGAGGTAACACTATGAGTGTCGAAGATGTACTTAAAATAGTAAAAGAAAAAGAAGTCAAATTTATAGACTACAGATTCACTAACACGAGCGGTAAAGAACAACATGTTACGGTAACTGCATCTGAAGATGGGATTAAGACTGACTTTGCCGAGGGAAAGATGTTTGATGGGTCATCCATCGCTGCTTGGAAAGATATTAATGAATCTGATATGATTCTCATGCCAGATGCAAGCACAGCTATTATGGATCCATTCTATGATGAACCTACCCTTGTTATATCATGTGATGTCATTGAACCAGAAGATGGCAAACCTTATGAAAAAGATCCTCGCTCTATTGGTAAGAAAGCTGAACTTTATCTCAAAGATAGTGGTATTGCTGATACTGCATACTTTGGACCAGAAAATGAATTTTTCATATTCGATGATGTGAAATTTGAAGATAAACTAGGAAGTTGTTTTTTCTCTGTTGATTCAACCGAGGCATGTTTTAATAGCGGTAAAACTTATGATGAAGGAAATATGGGGCATAGACCTTTAGTAAAAGGCGGCTACTTTCCTGTGCCTCCTGTAGATGCTCTCCAAGATTGTAGATCTGCTATGGTAACAACATGTCAAGAAATGGGTGTTGCATGCGAGGTACATCACCATGAGGTTGCTACTGCTGGACAATGTGAGATTGGAACATTATTCAACACATTGGTGAAAAAAGCTGATGAAGTACAAAAGTATAAATATGTCGTTATGAATGTAGCTCATGCATATGGTAAGACCGCTACGTTTATGCCTAAACCCTTGGTTGGTGATAATGGCACAGGAATGCATGTACACCAGTCACTTGGAAAAGATGGCAAAAATATTTTTGCTGGAGATAAATATGGCAATCTTTCACAAGAAGCACTATGGTATATTGGAGGTCTTATAAAACATGCTAGAGCACTTAATGCATTTACAAATGCATCCACAAATAGCTATAAAAGACTGATTCCTGGTTTTGAAGCACCTGTGATTCTCACATATTCTGCAAGAAACAGATCGGCATCTATTAGGATTCCATACGTTATGAGTGATAAAGCAAGAAGAATAGAGGTCAGATTTCCCGACTCGACTGCTAACCCTTACTTGGCATTTAGCGCTATGTTAATGGCAGGATTAGACGGAATTAAAAATAAAATTGATCCAGGCCCATCTATGGATAAAGATTTATTTGATATTTCTAATGAAGAAGAAAAAATGTTACCGACTGTTGCACCTGGGCTAGATGTTGCCCTTGATGCTTTAGATCAAGACAGAGCTTTCCTAAAAGAGGGCGATGTATTCACTGATAAGATGATAGATGCGTATATAGGACTTAAATACGAGGATGTGCAAAGACTTAGACAATCGACTCACCCTTGTGAATTTGAGATGTATTACAGTCTTTAATATAGTCTGGCTACAGTCTCCTGTAGCCAGCAACTAAAAATATGGAAGCGATGAAAGTTATTGATGGATTACCAGAAAGCTACGTAGAAATAGTAGAAAATCTCAGAACTGGTGTAGTTTTACTCGATCAGAATAACGACTACTACTACGTCAACACGTCCGCACGAGATTTATTAGGATCCACAAATTTGCTGATGAAAATACAGGATCTTGATTTTCTAGAGGGTAACCTTCTGACTTATATAAATAATGTGAAAAATACAAAAACTTCCATTACTTTGAGAGATTTTAAATTTAAGAATTTTGATAAATTAGATAAAATTTGTGATTGTAGTATTTCAACTTTTATAAATTATAATCAAGAACTTGTGCTTCTTGAATTAAATGAAACTGGGAGACTATATAATATCTCCAATGAAAAAAACCTGATCGATCAACATAGAGCAACTACAGAAATGGTAAAAGGATTATCACATGAAATAAAAAATCCGCTAGGTGGTATAATGGGGGCAGCACAACTACTCGAAAAAACATTATCTATTGAATCTCAGACAAAATTCACAGAAATTATATTAAAAGAATCAGAGAGATTACTTAAATTAATAAATGCAATGTCCTCACCACTTCAAGTAGAGGATAAAAAGCTAATCAATGTTCATGAAATAACGGAACATGTCATTGAACTCTTTAAATACGACTCTGTTAATTCTGGCGTAACCTTCGGCAAAGATTACGATCCAAGTATTCCACAACTTATGTTAAATAAAAATCAGATAATACAAGCGTTGATTAATATCATTAGAAACGCTATACAAGCAACTGGCTACAAAGGATTTGTAGAGGTAAAGACAAGACCTGTTCAGAAGTTTACTATTGGTGATAAATCACATGATATAGTTATTAAAATTGATGTCATTGATAATGGTGTCGGTATACCTCAAGATAAGATAAAAGAAATTTTCTATCCTATGGTAACCAGTAAACATGAAGGGATGGGATTAGGTCTTACAATCGCACAATCGATCGTAGTGCAAAACAAAGGTATTATCGAATGTTCAAGTGGGCAAAACAAAACTGTTTTTAGTATTATATTGCCATGGATTACAGAATGAGATCAAAACTTTGGATTGTAGATGATGAAGAAAGTATCCGCACGATATGCAAAAGTGCCCTAGAAGAAAATTTTAAAATCGAAACATTTTCAAATGGTTCTGAAGCTCTGTTAGCGCTTAACTCAGAAAAACCAGACCTTATAATAACTGATATCAAGATGCCAGGTTTGACTGGTATTGATTTACTAAAAATTGTAGCTGAAAAATATCCTGATCTTCCTACAATTGTAATGACAGCACATGCAGATATTGATAATGCTCTATCAGCCTATAAAGGTGGTGCATTTGAATATCTCTCAAAACCTTTTGATGTTGATACAATCCGGTCGCTTGCGCTAAAAGCAATAAGAACATCTGTTACAGAGACTCCTTCGCAGATAACACCAAGTGAAAGCAAAAAGCTTAAAATAATTGGTCAAGCTAAATCTTTACAGAGTGTTTTTAGAGCAATTGGGAAAATTTCAAAATCTAATATAAGTGTTTTAATTCGTGGTGATTCTGGTACAGGTAAAGAACTTATCGCTCAATCCATTCATGAGAATAGTGATAGGTCTGATATGCCTTTTGTAGCAATTAATGTCGCAGCAATACCACACGATTTATTAGAATCAGAATTATTTGGTCATGAGAAAGGAGCATTTACTGGCGCACAGACTCAAAGAATAGGAAGATTCGAACAGGCGCTAGGTGGCACCCTATTTCTAGATGAAATAGGAGACATGCATCCAGAATTACAAACTAGATTACTGCGCGTTCTCTCTAGTCAAGAATTTTACAGAGTAGGCGGTCATCATCCAATAAAATCAAATGTGAGAATAATAGCCGCAACGAACCAATCTATAGAAACACTTATCCATGAACAGAAATTCAGAGAGGACTTATATCATAGATTGAATGTGTTTAAATTGTCATTGCCACCGCTGAGAGAAAGAGTAGAAGATATTAAAGATTTAACAAACTTTTTCCTTAAAGAGTCAGCTTTAGAACTCGAAACAGAAGAAAAAATAATAGATAAAAAAGTTCTTGAAGTTTTTGAACAATATAACTGGCCAGGAAATATAAGGCAATTAGAGAATATTTGTAGGTATTTAACAGTCATGAGTTCTTCAAAAATTGTAACACTTGATGATTTGCCTGATGACTTTGCTGATAAGGAAAATGAAAAAGAAATCATAGATACTACATCATGGGAAGAATTACTTAGGGATAACATAAGAGTTAGCATTTCTAAAGATATTGATTTTATAAAAAATGTTAATAAAAAACTTGAAACAATATTAATAGAAGAATCACTAAAAGCAACAAAAGGTGTTAAACAAGAAGCTGCGAAACTATTGGGATGGGGACGTAATACTCTAGCTAAAAAAGTTAAAGATAATTAATTATTTCTGTTTTTTCTAATTTTTGATTATTAAATAAGATCTCATAAACTGTTTTCAAAACTGGCCCAACATTAACATCATTGA
>CAJWMM010000006.1 GCA_913043035.1 uncultured Gammaproteobacteria bacterium
TAATCCAGTTGTTCTTACCATATCACCACCTTGTTGCATGTATGGGTCTGGATTGAATATGTTATCTGCAACATCTTCGAGAATATTCTTAATTGTCTCACCAGTAAATTCTCGTCTATATGTATTCGGATATGTGATTGCTGTCTGATTGTATATATCATTCATAGTAATTTCATCATTTGCAAGAACGCTCGGGCCCCATCTAAAGCCGGGTGAAAGCGATATATCACTACCTAGTACATTTACCATAGACTCGCAGATTAATTGGTCAAATGAACCATTAAAAGTCCCTCTACGATATAAGTCCATATTAGATTTTCCAATTACTTGACTTAACTCTTTTTTATATGGTTCATAAGATTTTTCAATATGATTAATCATAATTTTCGATGGTGTTATAAAATCCGATAATATTGGAAGAAGTTTATATCTGTATTCAAAACCACTTCTTTTTATATCCAGATCTAAAACAGAGATAAATTTACCATTACAGCCCGAATTTATTACTAGTGTTTTTGAATTTGCATTCTGCACTATCACTGGTAAAGGAAGGACATCATGAGTATGACCACCAAGTATCACATCGATACCACTAACATCTTTTGCTAACTTTTTATCAACGTCCACTCCATTATGAGATAATAGTATTATTAGAGATACATTCTCGGTAGATTTAATTTTTTTAACTAAATCTTGTAATTCATTTTGTTGAATTCCAAAAGTTAAGTTTGATACAAAATATCTCGGATTAGCAATTGGAGTGTATGGAAATGCTTGCCCTATTACAGCAATCCTCACATTATTGATCTCTCTGATGGTATATGGCTTATGAAAATAATTACCATCAAACGATTCTATTTCATCAAAAATTGCTTCTTCAGTAAGTTTTACATTATGTGCGATGAAATCACCTAAAAAGTTAGTAATATTCTTTCTAAGTTGCTGCTCACCATATGTATATTCCCAGTGGCCCGTCATAATGTCTACACCCAAAATATTTGATGCTTCCACCATGTCATTTCCTTTTTCAAATAATGAAACGGCACTGCCTTGCCAAGCATCACCACCATCTAGTAGTAGTGAGTTTCCATTTGCTGAACTTCTTAAATTATCTACAACAGTTTTTAGGTAGGCGTAACCGCCAAATTTTCCATATCTTCTTGCTAATTTATTAAAATTCTTTGCTGTAAAAGCATATTTTAACAACTCTGAATCAACTGAATAATACTTAAGGAATTCATCTCCGACTATATGTGGTGGTTGGTTTTTATTAGTGCCTACACCAATATTAAAGTTTGGCTCCCTAAAATAAACCGGGTTCAACTGACTATGTGTATCAGTGAGATGTATGAGGCGGATGTTACCAAAAGATGGGATTTCATAATCTACTTTTGGTTGTGCGAATGATGGTTTAATAAAGCCATAGGTATAACCAATTACTAGAAGCTGTAAAAATTCTCTACGATCCATGTTTTTGTATATTACTACTTTTAACAAGAACAAACAAAGATAATAATAGATAAAAATACATGTAAATAAAATCTGCTTTTATTACTTGATAATAATGTATTAGCGATAAAGCCACAATCAGATATATCATTTTATGAAGTGATGACCATAGACCACCAAGAATTGTTTTAGCTTTTAAGTTAGATGAAAATACCAGAGGTAGGAATAAAATAAAAGCAAAATAGCCTATTTGTATAAAACTAAGATGTATCAAATCATCAATCATATACGAAAGGATAAAATTATTATCAAAGAAATAAAATAGGATATGCATTATTAGGTAGAAAAAACTAGTTAAACCTAGAATTCTTCTATCCAGATTTTCTTTGAGAAAAATAATTCTAGAACTTAACAAAGTAATAAATAAAAAGATGATAGAGATATGTCCAGACGCATTAATCAGATATGAAATAGGATTTACTACAACTCCAAATGACAAAAAAAGAAATATAAGAAGAAATATAGGCAATTGTGCGAGTAATAATGTGATTGATACTTTTCTAACCATAAACTAAAAAAATTTTTTCAAATCCATATTACTATACATATAACTCACAAATTTAGCATAACCATTAAACATTTCTGTATCTCTTTTTCTGAATTCTCCAATTCTTCTCTCTCTTTTTTGACTCCATCTAGGATGACTAACATTAGGATTAACATTGGAGTAAAAACCATATTCACTTGGTGATTGTTCATTCCAGGATGTTCTAGGTTCTTCAGATACTAAAGATATTTTAACTATAGATTTTATACTCTTAAAGCCGTATTTCCATGGCACAACCAACCTTATAGGTGATCCATTCTGATTCGGTAGGACGCGTCCATATAAACCCAAAGAAATTATAGTAAGCGGGTTCATAGCTTCGTCTAATCTTAATCCTTCACGATACGGCCAATTCAATGTGTTTCTTCTTTGCCCAGGTAGATTATCTTTATCTAAGATAGACTCAAATGCAACATATTTCGCAGAGGATAGTGGTCTAGATTTTTTTATTAGTTGATTTAATTCAAAACCTATCCATGGTATTACCATTGACCAAGCCTCGACACATCTAAGTCTATAAATTCTCTCTTCTAAAGCATAGTTTTTTATGAGATCCTCTACGTCCAGTGTGAGTGGGTTTTCTACTAAGCCATCAACTATAAGTTTCCAGTTTTCAGTAATTAGCTTATCAGCGTTTATCATTGGATCTCTTTTTCCACTACCTAATTCATAAAAGTTATTATATGAAGTAATCTGTTTGATAGTGTTAGTTTGCTCATTCGTGCTAAATTCCATATCTTTTTTAAATGGTAAATATTTTTCTTCTTTAGCGAATAAGTTTGGTGAATTAAGAACAAAAGGTGCAGATAATATTCCTGCGATGATTTCCCTTCTTCTAGTAAAAAGTCTTTGATCTGTAACTTTGTTTTCTTTATCTAAATTGTATTTTCTTATCATTATTCTAACCACGCTCTAGCATTATCAAAGAATCTTCTCCATGGGGAACTTGTCCAATTATCTGGCTTAAATGAATATGTTGTTAAATGATACAGTCTCTCTGGATGTGGCATCATTATAGTTACTCTCCCGTCAGTATTACTAAAACCTGTTGCACCTTCTTCTGATCCATTAGGATTAAATGGATAGGAATTAGTTTGCTTATTTGTTAAATCAACATAATTAATTATAGCACTATTTACATCTTTTTTATTTTTGAATCTAGCTTTTCCCTCACCATGAGATACAACCAATGGCAGAATACTACCTCCCATATTTCTCAGGAAGATTGAATTTGATTTTTTAATAATAACTCGAGACATTCTTGCTTCAAATTGTCTAGATTTATTTTGAGAGAATGATGGCCATAAATTACTACCAGGGATTAAGTCAGTTAGATGCGATAGCATCTGACAACCATTACATATCCCTAATGCAAATTTAGTTGTATCACAAAAGAAACTCTCTAACGCGTCCCTATATTGGTTATTCTGAAGTATTCTTTGTGACCAGCCTCTACCAGCTCCCAAAACATCTCCGTATGAAAAACCTCCACATGCAATAAGTCCACTAAATCCCCTGAGAGAATTTGACAAATTATCAGTTGTAATATCGTGACACTCGAAACCAGAATTAATAAATGCGTTAGCCATTTCCTTATGTCCATTAATACCCTGCTCTCTGAAGATAGCAACTTTTGGTTTTCTATTTTTAAAAACTTTCCTTATTACACTACTTTTATATTTAAACTTCGGCCTCGTGTTGCTTTTATGTATATCTATTTTAGACCTGTACTCCTGTAATGCAGTTTTAGGATTATCTCTTAAGCATTGAATATTATATGAAAGCTTACTCCATGATCTTCGTAAATCACTTAACGCAAAAGAAATTGGGTGATATGATTTTATATCAATACTTTGGTTTTTTCTCGATAGACTATTTCCAAGATGAATAAGAGTACTTTTGTTTATATACTTACCACATGCTTTCTCAAACATATTTTTCTTTTTCTTCGGAACTTCAACTACAACTCCTAACTCCTCGTTAAAGAAAAACTTATTTAATTTTTTATCACTATCAATATAAGATAATATTTTATCTATTTTGAGTGATTTATTACCAGAAAAAGCCATCTCTGTAAGTGTTGTAAATAAACCTCCATCTGATTTATCATGATATGCAGAAATTATCTTTTTACTTACTAACATTTGACTCAATTTAAAAAATTTTTTAATTAGGTTAACATTATCAATTCTAGGAGTATCAGATGTTATAGATGACTTTACTTGTTCAAATGCTGATCCGCCCAGTCGTTGGTTATTATTGCTTAAATCAATTAAATAAATTTCTCCATTACCTTGTAAATCTGGTGTAATGATATCACTAATATTCTCAATTTTTGAAAAAGCTGATAAAACTAAACTAACGGGACTCTCAACTTCAAAATCTTTCTTACCTGTTTTCCATGATGTTTTCATTGATAGAGAGTCTTTGCCAACGGGAATTGTTATATTTAGTTTTTTACATAATTCTGATAAACGACTTACTCCGAAAAATAGTTTACTCATTTCATCTTTATTAGAAGAGGATGCCATCCAATTTGCTGAAAGTTTTATGTTCTCGAGTTTTTTTATATTACAACAAGAGATATTAGTTATAATTTCACCTAAACTTAAATCTATAGACGAGCTTACATTTGATATACTTGGTATAGGTCTCTCCCCCATTGTAATAACTTCACCTGATTTTGAATTCATATCAGTTAATGTCGCAGCAATATTAGAGACAGGCACCTGATAATCTCCAATCATTTGATCCCTCGAGACTAATCCAGAAACAGATCTATCACCTATTGTTATTAAAAAGCTCTTGTCCGACACGCTCGGTAATTCGAGAATGTGTCTGGCAGTTTTTTTAAAGTCTTTTGTATGACTATGCTTTATAGTTTTATCCTGTGGAATTTCTCTTATATCTATATCTGGGATAGGTGGCTTTCCTAATAGATAGTCCATTCTGAGATTTACCACTTTATTTGAATCACTATCAAATACACGTAACATTTTAGATTTTGTAACTGTTCCTATATCTGCAAACGGGCAGTTTTCCCTAACACAAATATTTTTAAAAGCTTCATACTTACTTTTAGATAATACTAAGACATATCGCTCTTGTGATTCATTACACCATATTTCAAGTGGACTCATGCCTTCTTGTCCTAGAGGAATTTTCTCTAGGTAAATATCAGCACCCATATTCGACTCGTTAACTATCTCTGGTACAGCATTACTCAAACCGCCAGCACCTACATCATGTATGCTTTTAATTGGATTCAAATGATCGAAATAGACACATTGATTAATAACCTCTTGACATCTTCTCTCCATTTCAGGATTATCTCGTTGAACAGATGCATAATCCAGGTCCTCGCTACTAAGACCCGATGAAACAGATGATGCTGCCCCGCCGCCAATACCAATCAAATAAGATGGTCCTCCTAAAACAATAATCTTATCACCATGAGTTAATTTTCTTTTATAGGCATGTTTTTTGTGCAAGCTTCCTATACCTCCAGCAATCATTATTGGCTTATGATAACCGAAACTTTTAATGCCTTTAGCATTTTTGTGCTCCGGATATTCAAATGTCCTAAAGTAACCAAAAACATTTGGCCTACCAAATTCATTATTATATCTAGCAGATCCAATTGGACCATGGATAATTATTTCAAGGGGTGTCTTAATTCTACCTGGCACTGGTATAGATGTTTTTTCCCAAATCTTTAAATCGTTTTTTATATTCAGGTTGGATAAAGTAAAACCAGAGAATCCTGCTTTAGGGATTGATCCCACTCCTGTTGCTCCTTCATCTCTTAGCTCTCCACCTGCGCCAGTAGCAGCTCCCTCAAATGGGGCTATTGCTGTCGGATGGTTATGTGTCTCAGCTTTTATAATATAGCAACTATCAACATATTTTTTTTTGTACACTTTGTCTTTTACAAAAAGAAATTGTCTTTTAAATGATGATATAGCCGAACAGTTATCCGTGTACGCAGATATAATTCCTTTGTTGTAATTTGAATATGTATCCTTGATCATTTGAAAAAGAGTTTTATGATATTTTTGGTTGTATATTAAAGGAGAATTAAATATTTTATGTCTACAGTGTTCTGAATTTATTTGAGAGAACATCATCATTTCTATATCTGTAGGGTTTCTTTTTACTTTTTTATAAATGTTGCTTAAAAACTTTATCTCAAAAGTATTTAAGGCTAATCCCATTTTTTCATTATAACTGTCAATATTCTTAAGAGGTATATAAGTGTATTTTTTTGGTTTAGCTTGCTTAGAGATTCCCTCTAGATATATTTTAATCTTTTTTGGATGACTAATTATTATCTGTGTCATTTTATCTACTAAAGAATTTTTACTACTTATAAACTCCTTGTAGAGTTTATTATCCTTATCAAAATTTATGAGATTTATTTTTTCTATGGTTATAGCTTTTGCGAAACCACATGATATTAGTATTTGACTAGCTTTTTCAGACCATGGAGATAAATGAGCAGTTCTTTGCGCTATAATTATGCTATTCGAATATTTACCTATATTGCCAAGGATGAATTCTGCGTTTAAAATTGCACATAATTTATTTATCTGTAATTTAGTAAAACTCTCAGATGATTCGACCGCATATATCTCGGAAAGAGAGAGGGCCTTGCTATTTTTATTAATAAACTCTGTTATTAAAGTATCTTGATTTCTTGTTATTGATCTGAAAATATAGCGATTTTTTATCATTTTCTATTCATATAATAATACATTATGATTGATAATAGTATCACTTAGAGATACACTCATTGAACATATATCGGGGGCGACCTGGTTTCGACGTTGGTTGCAGAACTTGAGGAGCATGTCGAGCTTTCAGTAACTCGTAAATCTGCTGAAAAACAATAAACGCTGAAAATAAACCTTTAGCACTAGCAGCCTAACTGCCGCTAGCTTCACTCAAAGTAGGCTTATATGCTTTGTACTGAAGTCATTATGATAAGACCGCAATACATAATCTTGCTATTGTATTGTTAAATTTAAGTAAGACAGCTAATGAGTAGATTGTTTGTTATCAGCTTATTGGTTAAATTTATAACAAACTAAACATGTAGTGCCAATAGCGAAGTGCTATCGGACGCGGGTTCGATTCCCGCCGCCTCCACCTAAACTATAAGTAGTTAAAAAAAAAGATACTGTCAAATAAATTGAGTAAATAAGGAGATTTTTATACACAGCCAGTTGGTTTAGGAAGGCCGCCATATTTTGCTATTTTTTTCATCGGGCCTGACTTAAAAGTATCATATAATTTTGTAGCCTTGCGATCCATACCAAATTCTTTTGCAAAATCACGCATTGCTGGAACGGTCCCAGATTGACTAAACATTTCTCTTGCCTTTAATATATATTCTTTTATTTCGTTGGTTATTTCGAAATCATCTTCTTTGGCCATTTGATACATTAAGTCTTCAGTCCAATCGTTAATGTTTAATAGAAAACCATCTCCATCTCTTTCCATGCATTTGCTACACACATCCTGTCGGTTTTGGTAGCCCTCCATATTTAGCAATTTTTTTCATTGGCCCAGATTCAAATATATCATAGAGCTTGGATGCCTTGCGGTCCATTCCATACTCTTTTGCAAATACTCTTATAGCAGGTACTGTTCCAGTTTCATTATACATTTCGCGAGCTTTCATTATGAAGCCTTTAATTTCATCAGTTATTTGGAAGTCATCATCATTTGCCATCTGATACATGATTTCCTCAGACCAATCGCTTGTGTTTATTAAAAACCCATCACCATCTCTATTCATATCAATATTATAACAAGTTTTAATTTAAGAAAAAAATCATTTTTAATAGTTCTTTTAGATTTCTTGGTGAAGTCTTTCTATCTGCGACGTATTTAATATGTTGGTCTGGAGAGGCAGTCTTATTTAACTCAATAGACCAAAGTGGTGTAATCTTATTTGGAAGTGTTGAATAGCGAACATCTATGATTTTGTTAGAGTCAAATGGTGAAATTGCCAGGTAACCATCTGCAAACCATCTAAATCTCTCGATATCTATAGCTTGTTGTGAATTTCTATCTAACCATTTGAGCGATTTACTTAAATCAAGTTTCTCTATACTTGTGCCCACAAGAAATTGATCTGATGTTGTCAACCTCACTGCATCTATGTAGTAAAGATTTTCATGCTCATATATTGTCTTCCATATGATTATATTAGCAAAACTTGGCTTCACAAGTATATTATTCGATTGATGACCCCTCTCTTCAATTTTATTTAGTATTAGATCTGTTGCTCTACTTTTTTGAACTGACGAAATAGATAGGTAAATAAAAATCCAAAATACTGCTAAAAAAATATATGACTTATTTTTTTTAATTAATGATAATACAAGAAAAAAGAATATGGGAATTGTGAATAACGGATCAATCACAGAAATCAGATTAAAGGAAACTCTTTCATCTGTAAACGGCCAAAATAGTTGTGTACCATATGATGTAAGAGCATCAATCAAACCGTGAGTTCCATAGCCAATTGTGGCAAAAAAATATATCTCTTTAAATGATAGTCCGTACTTACTTGGAACTATATTAAAAAATATTAAAGAGCAAATCAGACCTCCGACTGGAATAAAAATCAACGAGTGTGTAAATTGTCTATGGTATTCAAAAAATAAAAGAGGGTCGTTGTCTGATCTAAGAAAGATGTCTAAATCTGGTGTTAATGCAGATAAAAAACCGATTATACCAATAATAAATAACTTGCTATTTTGAGAAAATACCTTACTCGCAGTTGCTCCTACAAGTCCTTGTGTGACTGGATCCATTTCAAATACCTTTTTTTATATAAATTCATGGTGAACTAATACTGCACAACTTCTGGGTCTGTAACCCTCCAGATATACCAAACACCTACGGTTATATATGGATTCCAGTTACTAGTAATTTTAATAATTCTTTTTTCAGCATCTTGACTAAGATTGTACACTTTTTTCATACTATTTATAAAACCTACGTCACCCATCGGTAATATATTAGGTCTAAGCATCTGAAATATAAGGTACATTTGAGCTGTCCATTCCCCTATCCCATATAATTTACAAAGTTCTGATATCACATGATCATCATCAAGTTTATTTAAATTTGAGAAATAATTTGGCTTGTTACAAGCCAGCTTTGCAAGATCCTTTAAGTATAGTACTTTACGATGAGAAAGGCCGGAGTTTTTTAACTTAGCAGTTGAAGCAGAATTGATATTCCCTCTGTTTATTTTTCCAATATTTTTTTTAATTTTCTCTGTAATACTATTTGCAGCAAGTATAGATATTTGTTGCCCAATAATAGCATTTGCGAGAGTCTCAAATCCAGTACAAGTTCTTTGCAAATATTTATTATCATCAGTTTCAGCAATAATTTTCATAAGAACTCTATCATTTTCAATCAAAAAAGCTTTTGCCTCTTCCCAATACTGTGGTTTATTGTATTTTTTTATAATCATTAAAAAAAAGAGACGCTTTCGCGTCTCTTTGTAAATATTACAGTTATTACTTTACTGACCTTTATTGGTACTAATACCAAAAGGTAAATAAAGTGGACACCATCCTAGTGAACCAGTAAGTATAGGAATTACGCCAATCCAAGCCCATAGTGGCATACCCATTCCCATACCTATGTATAGAATTGCGATGCCAGCTACGATTCTCAGCATACGTTCTATTCCGCCAATATTTGTTGGCATTGTTTTTGGTGTTGTTGCCATATTAGGCCTCCTAAAATATTATTAATTCAGTAATACAATTAATATATGAAATAATTATTAAAATTTCAATAAATTAATTTTTTTTACTTACGCTTTTTCTTGTAATCATCTATAGCTGCACTGATAGCATCCTCAGCTAAAACAGAACAGTGTATCTTTACGGGTGGTAAAGCTAGTTCCTCTGCAATATCTGTATTTTTTATCAACGATGCTTCTGTTAAGCTTTTGCCTTTAACCCACTCTGTTAGTAGTGAGCTAGATGCAATAGCAGATCCGCAACCATAAGTTTTAAATTTAGCGTCTTCTATAATCCCTTCATCATTAACTTTAATTTGAAGCTTCATTACGTCGCCACAGGCAGGTGCTCCCACCATGCCTGTGCCAACAGAACCATCATCCTTATCGAACGATCCAACGTTCCTAGGATTCTCGTAATGATCTAGGACTTTATTGCTATATGCCATTAAGTTCTCCTCTTAATCACGATTTAGGCAGCGTCCCATTCTTTTTTTACTGAAGTATCTTCGGTAATCAGAGACTCTTCAGTTACAGACTCATCTTCTATCACAGTATCTGCACTGTTGTCTATAAGTGAGCTTAGGGTAACTGTTTCAAGATATTTGCATAACTTATCACTGAACTTAGTCCATATCAATTCATCCTGTTTTGAATGATCTGATACTCTTGTTGTATCTGAATTAATTGCTTTAATGATTTGAGCAATTGTAATTTCACTTGGATCCGCTGAAAGTCTATAACCTCCGCCAGGTCCTCTTACACCTGCAACTAAGTTATTTTTGCGTAATAATGCAAAAAGTTGCTCAAGATATGAAAGTGATATTCCTTGATGTTTTGAAATTTCCAATAACGTTTTTGGCGTATTAGAATTATTCAACGCAATGTTTATCATAGCCCTTATGGCATATCTTCCTTTTGCTGATAGTTTCATCATTTCTCTCCATATTAGTTAATACCATATCAATATAGTATGGTATAGTTTCCATTATTTCAAGTATGGATAAAAAAACGTGTATTTTAGTATCCAAAGTATGTTTCCTAGAATTAGTAAATATTAATAGCATAAACTATTGATATATATGTTTTTTTTCAATCATATATTTAAGCCAATTATAGACACCTAAATTTATGGCAATTTTATTATCTATTTGGCTATGAAATTCTCTGGACTCTTTTAGTGTCTTGGCCTCTAAAAGCTTAGCATCCTTATAAAGAGTATAAATTAAATGTGGTTTCAGAGAATACGACGATGTTTGAGCGCTATTAGCATGATGCTTAAATTTATGGTAAAGACGAAATATATTTGTGTACTTTGATACCGATATGGGCTCATATAGGACTAAATTATCTTTAAGAAGAATTGTAGATGTTTTCTGCTGATCACTAATAAACTCTAGCGCAATCATTAGTAACTGATAGTTTTTTTCATAAATTTGCATTAGATGATTAAAGTTAAGCAGTTTATGGCTTGATCTATATTTATTAACTAATATATCCATAAGTATTTAATAAAATATTTGTTATAATAATAATTTACAATTTTAAATATATTATGTCAAAAGATGAACAAATTGAAATGTCAGGTAAAGTTATTGAGACTCTTCCCAATACTATGTTTAGAGTTGAATTGGAAAATGGGCATATAGTAACAGCTCATATATCAGGTAAAATACGAAAACATTATATAAGAATTTTAAGAGGTGACTCAGTAATGGTCGCTCTTACACCATATGATCTATCTAAAGGTAGAATTATCTTTAGAGACAAATAATTAATTACATATTATCGATAACAGCATCGCCAAACCCTTCTGTGCTAACTAGTGTTGCTCCAGGGACAAGTTTCATAAGCTCTCGTTTTATTTCCTCGGTAGTGTGTTTTTCTTTTGATTTAGGTCTAATAAATTTTTTTCCTGCTCTTGCTCTTGCCAAATCGAATGTTAGTTGCTTTTTTTGTATAGCACCTTTGACCCCTTTTAACACAAAATCTGCAGCTTCATCCCATCCCATATGTCTTAACATCATTTCACCCGATAAAATTATAGAGCTTGGATTAACTCTATTTTTTCCCGCGAAAGTTTCTGCGGATCCATGTGTTGCCTCAAAAACTGCATATCCATCGCCAATATTAGCTCCAGGTGCAATACCTATTCCTCCAACTTGTGCAGCTAATGCATCAGAAATGTAATCACCATTAAGATTAAGTGTTGCTATGACTTCGTGCTGCTCCGGAACTAAAATTATTTGTTGTAAGAAATTATCAGCTATACAGTCTTTAACTATGAGTGTATGGCTAGACTTAGGACAAGTAATTGTATAAGTACCGTTGTCATTGATTGAGCCATGATATTTATTCTTGACTAAATCATATGCCCAATCTCTAAATGCACCTTCAGTAAATTTCATTATGTTGCCTTTATGTACGATAGTAAGAATTTCTTTTTTTTCATTAAGCGCAAATTCTATTGCCATATTAATTAACCGTTCTGAGCCCTCTCTAGAGACAGGCTTAATTCCAATACCACATTCATTCTCGAAACGGAATGGTGATTCACCAAGCTCATTTGATATAAATTCAATAATTTTTTTTGCACCATCTGAGTTAGGTTCCCATTCTATGCCCGTGTATAAATCTTCTGTGTTTTCTCTAAAAACAACCATATCAGTTAAATTAGATTCTATCATCGGACTATTTGTACCAGGGAAATATCGAATTGGTCTTACGCATGCAAATAAATCTAGTTTCTGTCTTATGCTAACATTAATAGATTTAAACCCATCACCAATGGGTGTTGTAAGAGGTCCTTTGATTGAGACTCGATACTTTTTCATTGCATCAATTGTCTCTTTAGGAAGAAGTTCACCACAAATATCTATTGCTTGCTGACCTGCATATATTTCCATCCATTTTATTTCTTTAGAAACACCATAAGCTTTGCCAATTGCATAATTCAGCACTCTCTTCATGACTGGCGTGACATCAATACCGATACCATCGCCAATAATATATGGAACTATAGGCTTATTAGGAGTTTGAATTACTCCATCTTTATACGCTATTATCTGACCATCACTGGGTTCATTAAATTTAATCATAACAATTTAATTAGAAAATACTGTTAATGTTACTTTTCAAACTGCTCTTCTTCTGTAGAACCTGTAAGCGCAGTAGTGGAAGATGTGCCGCCTTGGATAACTTGAGTTACTGTGTCAAAATAACCAGTACCAACTTCTCTTTGATGTTTAGTAGCAGTGTAACCATCCTTCTCTGATGAAAACTCAGCTTCTTGTAGTTTTACATAAGCAGTCATTTGACTTTCGTTATAACCTTTTGCTAGTTCAAACATGCTATGATTTAATGCATGGAAACCAGCTAGAGTAATAAATTGAAATTTATAGCCCATTGCCCCTAATTCTCTTTGAAACTTAGCAATCTGAGAATCATCCAACTTTTTCTTCCAATTAAATGAAGGGGAGCAATTATACGCGAGTAATTGTTCTGGATGCTCTTTTTTTAATGCTTCCGCAAATTGTTTTGCAAATGCTAAATCAGGAACACCAGTCTCACACCATACTAAATCTGCATAAGGTGCATATGCTAAGCCACGTGAAATAGCTTGTTCTATTCCATTTTTCACTCTATAGAACCCTTCTGCAGTTCTGTCACCAGTACAGAATTCTTTATCTCTAGGATCTATATCACTTGTAATTAGATTAGCTGCCTCTGCGTCTGTTCTTGCTAGAAGGACAGTTGGCACCTCTGACACATCCGCTGCTAATCTCGCAGCAGCAAGTTTTTGCACAGCTTCCTGTGTTGGTACAAGAACTTTTCCGCCCATGTGTCCGCATTTCTTTGCTGAAGCTAATTGGTCTTCAAAATGAACGCCAGCTGCACCAGCTTCAATCATAGCTTTCATTAACTCGAATGCATTTAATACGCCTCCAAATCCAGCTTCGGCATCAGCAACTATAGGTAACATATAATCAACAATATCGTTTCCCTCAGCAATATTTAATTGATCTGCTCTACGAAGTGCGTTGTTAATTCTTTTTACAACACTTGGAACACTGTCTACGGGGTAAAGAGATTGGTCAGGATACATTTGCATGCCTGTATTAGCATCACCAGCAACTTGCCAGCCAGATAAATAGACTGCTTTTAAGCCAGCTTTAGCTTGCTGCATTGCTTGATTACCAGTCAATGCACCAAGAGCATTTACAAAATCTTCAGTATTAATTAAATTCCATAGTTTTTCAGCACCATGTTTAGCTAAAGTATGCTCTATTCTCACGCTACCACTACATTTAGCTACTTCTTCAGCAGAGTAGTCTCTTTTCACATTCTTCCATCTTGGATTTATATCCCATTCTTTTTGGATATCACTTACAGATCTTAGTTTATTCATTGTTACCTCTTGGACATGGATATACTATAATTTAGCGTAGATGATACTATTAACAGAATAAATTAACAATTATAAATCATGAATAATACAAAAAATGTCGCCATAGCCATGTCAGGAGGAGTTGATTCATCCATTTCAGCAGTATTGTTGAAAGAAATGGGATATAGGGTAACAGGTATTTTTATGAAAAATTGGGAAGAGGATGATGACGACAATAATTGCAATGTAGCAGATGATTATAAAGATGCAAAGAGAGTTGCAGATAAGCTCGGCATTAATTTATTGACAGTCAATTTTTCAGATAAATATTGGCAATTAGTTTTCCAAAGATTAATAGATGGTCTCCTATCAGGCATCACTCCAAATCCTGATATTTTCTGTAACAAAGAAATAAAATTTAAATATTTCTACCAACATATCTTATCACTTGGATATGATCAATTGGCTACTGGTCATTATGCTAAAGTGGAAAATGAAGATAATAAATTCAAATTAAAAGTTGCAAATGATTGGAGTAAAGATCAAACTTATTTTTTATATATGTTACAACAAGATGTCTTAAAAAATATTATTTTCCCTCTAGAGAATATAACAAAAATTGAAGTAAAAAACATAGCTAAGGAATTTGACCTCAAAATATCGGAAAAAAAAGAGAGTATGGGAATTTGTTTTATTGGAAAGAAGAATTTCACAAAATTTATTAAGCAATATCTAAAAGATAATCCAGGTGATATACTAGATGAGTTTGGTAATATTATAGGGCAGCACCTAGGTTTGTTCAATTATACTATCGGTCAACGTAAAGGTTTAGGTATAGGTGGTATATCAGATACTAATAATGATCCATGGTTTGTGTTGAGTAAAGATGTGTCAAGTAATAACTTAGTTGTAACTCAAGATGAAAAAAAACTTCTCTACAAAGGTAAACTTCTTCTGTCATCAACTAGTTGGGTTCATGATGCGCCAATTGCAAATGAAAAATACTCTGCTCGGTTTAGACATGGAGGACGTCTCGTACCAGTATTAATTGAAGAGATAAACAAGCGATATTATGTGATACTTGAAGAGTATGAGCGTGCTGTCACGATTGGTCAAAGCGCCGTTATTTATCGAGATAATGAGTGTCTTGGTGGAGGTATTATAAAACAATTATTTCAATGAGCACTATCGACCAACAACTTTATTCACTCGCGGCTTTATATCAATCATGTAATGCTATATCTAGAATTGCCTGGGAAGGTCAATATGACAAAAAAGAATTTCTCCCTCTTATAAAATCTATTCTAGACGTTGATTCTGATGATCCTCTAACAATATATCAACAGCCTATTTCATTGAAGTCAGGTTTTGAATTTCTAAAAAAACAAGTGGTCGATGATATATTCACAAGAAGTAGTGAAACCAGAAGATATATTTCCTCTATCAAAGATCTGGTCAAAAGAATTAACACCTCAAATATAATTGATGAACAATTTAGAAAGAGAATTGATCGAATTAATGAAAATGAGTACGAAAAAAATACTG
>CAJWMM010000007.1 GCA_913043035.1 uncultured Gammaproteobacteria bacterium
ACAAAGACGCAATAAGTTGTATCAAAAGTACTTACGAGCCATTTAGATCTAACTTAGAAAATAAACTAGAAACAGTAGATATATCTGAACAGAGAGAACTAAAAAATTTAGGTTTTCATCCTGAAACTAAAAGACCAATTACAGTAAGACTTACAAAATATGGTCCAACTATTCAAATGGGGACAAAAGAAGATGAGGAGAAACCTAAGTGGGCCGCTTTGATGCCACACCAAAAAAAGAACATTGATGCCATCACATTAGAGGATGCTCTAATGCTCTTTGAGCTACCTCGTAAAATAGGTTCCTTCGATGATTCAGATGTCCTCATCAATATTGGGCCATTTGGACCATATATTAACTGTAAAAAAACAAATGTCTCAGTGAAAGAAAAAAATATATTTGAAATTACAGAGCATGAAGCTATTGAAATGATAAAAGAAAAAAGAGAGATTGATGCTAATAAGGAAATTAATATTTTTGAAGAGTCTGGGATAAAAGTGCTAAATGGTCCATATGGTCCATATGTTACAAACGGAAAAGTTAATGCTAGAGTTCCAAAAGATGTAGATCCAAAAACTCTGATTGAGAGTGTTTGCGTAGAAATGATAAAAAATGCACCGAAAAGAAAAGGTCGAGGAAGATTTAGAGCTCGAAGAAAATGAAAGTGGGCAGTCCCTTAGAGTCTGTTAACTATCTAGGTGCAGGTAAAATAATTGCTTATCCTACTGAGAGTATTTATGGAATTGGCTGCGATCCATACAATTACGATGCTGTCAAAAAAATATACAAAATTAAGAACAGACCTAAAAATAAACCTATGATACTTATTGCCTCTGATATGAAACAAATAGAAAATCTTATTGACTATAATGCCATAAATCAATCTGTTATAGATTCCTGGCCAGGACATACTACATGGCTATTACCTGCTTCAAATGCTTGCCCCCAATGGTTGTATGAAAAAGATAGTAAAAAAATAGCAATAAGAGTATCTGCACATACCACTGTAGTAAGTATTTGTAATAATTTTAAAAAACCAATCATATCAACAAGTGCAAATAAGAGTAAGGATGACCCAATAACAAAAATTGAGAAAATCAAGGATATTTTTAATAATGAAATTGATTTTATAGTAGAGGGTGATCTAGGAAATGAACCAGACCCTAGTGTCATTAGGGATTTAGAAACAGGTAAGATGATCAGAGAGTAATTATGAGTTATAAGAATGCAGAAAAAATTTTTAAAAGACTACACTCAAAAGCTATTAGAACGTTCAAAGGTTTCGACGAAATTGTAAAAGTTAGTCGAACAAACTGGAAATATAAAGAGAAAGGTGGTGGACAAAGTGTGGAACTGTCAAGTGGTAAAATAATAGAAAAAGGCGCAGTAAATTTTTCGTCAATATCAGGAAAAATTATTCCGGGGTCTGCTTTATCAACAAAAATACTAACAAAAACAAAAAGTTTCTCAGCTACGGGAGTATCAATTGTTATACATCCTGAAAATCCATTTGTACCATGTTCTCACCTAAATATCAGATATTTCGAGCTCGGCAATAAATCTTGGTGGGTTGGTGGTGGGTACGATCTTACACCATACTTTCCCTTTGCTGAGGATATCAAGTATTGGCATAAAAATGCGAAAATAATAACAGATGGTCTTGATAGAAAACTATACAAGAATTTTAAGAAAGATTGTGATGAATATTTTTATCTTAAACATAGAAGAGAGAAAAGAGGAGTTGGGGGCATTTTTTTCGATAATCTTAATGAATTACCCAAAGAGGATTACTTTACTTACCTATCAAACGTCATGAATACGTACTTGAGCAGCTATTGCCAAATAGTTAAAAATCGTCATAACTTTAAATATGGAAAAAAACACAAAGAATTCCAGCTATTTAGAAGAGGTAGGTATGTTGAATTTAATTTATTATATGATCGCGGGACTGTTTTTGGTCTCCAATCTGGTGGAAGAGCAGAGTCAATTCTAATGTCACTTCCTCCAAGTGTTCAGTGGTCGTCAAATAAAGATAAAATTTTTAAAAAATTTGAGCAAGAGCTCAAGAAGTATATTTAGCTCTCGTTTAACAAAGTTTCTAAAAGTTTTGTATTTGTCTGTGCATCTTTATCATTTAAATTAACAATAGCAGTTGTTAGTCTAGATACACAATTTATCTTACCTTGGTCATTTCTTATATCAATGTTCCAAACATGCACGCTTTTCCCTAAACTTACAGCTGTTGTAGTCCCAGTAACAAATCCATCGGCAACAGGACGCAAATGATTAGCATTTATCTCTAAACCTACTGCTTTTTGTTTTCTCATATCTATGCACATGTTAGATGCTATGCTGCCAAGAGATTCAGCGAGAACACAAGAGGCTCCGCCATGAAGAACTCCACGAGATTGTCTTGTTTTATCTTCAACAGGCATTCTTGCAACAATGTAATCATCTCCTAATTCAATGAATTCGATGCCCAAGTATTTATTAATATTGTTATTCCTCAACGAAATTACATGATCGAGGGTAAATTTCTCATGCCAAATGCTCATAAAACCTCCAATGTTACAATTGTTGATAGATAAATATACCATCTTCTCTTAAAATAAAAAATATTAGAGTTAAATATGAAAAAAAGATTTCCAAATATTCGAATGCGAAGACTCAGATCAACAAGTGGGATTAGAAAACTTGTTCGTGAGACAAATCTCTGTGGCTCAGATTTAATTCAGCCAATTTTTATTATTGAAGGTAAAAATAAACGTCAGAGAATAACATCTATGCCTGGTATTGATCGGTTGTCAATTGATATGGCGATTAAAGAAGTGAGATCATTAACCAAGAATGGTATTGGTGCAGTGGCCCTCTTTCCTCAAATTGAAAAAAAGAAGAAAAGTATTCAAGCAACTGAAGCACATAACGATGATGGGCTTATTCAAAGGGCGATTAGAGATATTAAAAATAAGGTACCAGATAGCATAATTATCAGTGATGTTGCTCTAGACCCTTATACAACACATGGACAAGATGGAATACTCTCTAAAAAGGGAGAAATCTTAAACGATGAAACTATTGAAGTCCTAATAAAACAAGCCCTAAGTCATGCAAAATCTGGTGCGGACATAATTGCACCATCAGATATGATGGATGGCAGAGTATTGAAAATAAGAAATATACTAGAGAAGAACAAATTTATTGACACTATGATACTGTCTTATTCAGCTAAATATTCATCTAATTTTTATGGGCCATTCAGAGACGCTGTAGGCTCAGCAAAGAATCTAGGTGCTAAGAACAAAGATAGTTATCAGATGGACTATGCTAATATTGGTGATGCAATAAGAGAAGTGCAGCTTGATGTAGACGAAGGAGCTGATTTCGTCATGATTAAGCCTGGGTTGCCATACCTAGATATCGTTCAAAGGATAAAAGAAAGACTAAATGTTCCAATATTTGTCTATCAAGTTAGTGGTGAATATTCTATGATGAAGGCTGTATCACGAAAAGGATGGCTAAATGAAAAGAAAATTGTCATGGAGACATTAGCATGTATAAAAAGAGCAGGGGCAACTGCTATCATTACGTATTATGCTAAAGAAGCATTAAAATGGATGAAATAAGAAAATTTGCCGTTTTTGGCAATCCTATTAGTCATAGTCTATCGCCAATGATTCACAAAGAATTTGCAAAAGAGCAGAAGCTCAATATTCAATACAAGGCTATAGAGCCTGAAAGTGATGATTTCGAAACACACGCACAAAGCTTTTTCTCTAAAAAAGGAATAGGAGCCAATGTGACAATCCCATTTAAGGACCAAGCATATTATTTTGCTGATGAGAGAGACGAAGTAAGTGATATTTGTCAATGCTCAAATACTCTTTGGTATGACGATGGAAAAATTAAAGCATTTAATACAGATGGACAGGGATTTGTAAATGATTTAAAGAAAAAGAAAATAGCTGTGAGAGGCATGAGAGTTCTGATATTAGGCACAGGTGGCTCAGCACGAAGTATCATAAACTCTATGTCTTCCGAGGATATAGAAAGCATATCAATTCTGAGTAGAACACAGAGCAAGGTAGATAGAATTATTGAAAACTTTAGTAATAGAGGGAAAATTACACACCACTCAGATAGTGAAACCTACGAACTAGTAATCAACACTACGCCTATAAGCATGAGTAATACAGAAATATCTTTCCCAGAGAGTATGATTATGAACACCACTATAAGTTATGATCTTTTCTATTCACGGAAACAAACGAGATTCCAAAAATGGTCTCTTGATAAAGGAGCCTCTCTTGCTTTAGATGGCATTGGTATGCTAATTAACCAAGCAGCTTTGTCGTATGAAATTTGGAACAAATTCTCCCCTAATACAGAAAGAGTCGAACAATTGATTAGGTCTTTGTGATATACCTATTTTTAAGATCTACATAGCCTTTCGCAGAATACAAAAGGAATTTTTTCTCTTTATTGTTAAGTTCTCTCATTTTTTTAACTGGTGAACCAAGATATAAAAAACCACTCTCAAGTTTTTTTCCAGGACTAACTAAAGAACCAGCCCCAATCATGACATCATTTGAGATTTCACTTCCATCAAGAATGATACTACCCATTCCTACTAAAACTCTATCCCCAATTTGGCATGCATGTATTATTACAGAATGCCCAACTGTAACATCATTACCTATGGTCGCGCTGAAGCCGATGGAGTATTCACTTTTGTGAGTTACATGTATGACTGAGCCATCTTGAATGTTTGTTCTTGCTCCAATGATTATCGGATTTATATCACCTCTTGCTACAGACTGTGGCCACATCGCACTATCATCGCCTATTTTAACGTTACCTATTACAGTAGATTGTTCATCAATATAAGCTGATTCTGAGATGTCTGGATGAGTATTTTCAAAAGATCTAATCATTATATTTTCATTTCTTTTACTTAACATATATTATAGTCATAAAAATATGAAAGGAAAAAAATTATGAGTGAAAAAATAACTTTAAGAGTAGGAGAAGCACTTGTGGCAGGTGGTCCTCCTGGTACTGCAGCGGAGCCAGAGGTTGTAATAGGTGAGATGGACGGGCCTTTCGGAACAGCTTTTGCAAACCTTATGGGTAATCAAACAAAAGGACATTCAAAAGTTTTAGCTATAATGAATACTGATATAATGGTTAGACCACCAACTCTTATGGTGAGTAAAGTAACAGTAAACGATAACAGATATACAAATATATTAATGGGTACAGTTCAAGCTGCTATCGCAAACGGTGTTCTTGATTCCATCAGAAGTAATGATATACCTAAAGATAAAGTAAATGACCTTGGTATAATTGTGTCAGTTTGGCTAAATCCATCTGTTTCTAAAGAGGATAATTTGGACCATAAAGTGCTATTTGATATACATAGAAAGGCAACAGCATCAGCAATCCATAAGGCAATGAATAACCAGCCAGATATAGATTGGTTGCTCGAAAATCAGGATTCAATTGTTCATAAGTATTTTCAAATGGGGCTTGATGGAAAAATATAATATAGCTATCAATAAAATAAAGCTATATCTTGAACTCATGAGAGTAGATAGACCTATTGGCTTTTATTTACTAATGTGGCCTGTTCTTTGGGCTTTCTTAATTGCTACAGATGGCCAACCTACCATAATTTATATGATAATTTTTGCTATTGGTATTATAGCCACACGATCTGCAGGATGCATTATAAATGACTATTTTGACCAAGACATAGACAAAAAAGTTGAGAGAACAAAAAACAGAGTCTTAGCAAGCGAAAAGGTATCAAACAAAGAGGCAATAAGTATTTTCACTATTTTAATGCTTATCTGTTTATCTTTGCTTTTAATGCTGGGGTTAGAGATATTAATATTTGCAATACTATCTTTTTTCTTATTGATAATATATCCGCTTATGAAAAGATATTTTAAAATGCCTCAACTTATACTGGGCTTGGCGTTTGGCTCAAGCATACCCATGGTATTTATAATTGAAACAGGTGAGATGGATATTAATTGTTTTTTGTTATATTTCTTAACAGTTATATGGGCAATTGTTTATGACACATACTATGCCATGGCTGATAAAAATGATGATAATAAAATTGGTGTGCAATCTTCAGCTATTTTTTTTGGGGATAATGACATAAAGATTTCTAAAAACCTTCATTATTTAGTTATTGTAGTTTTTTTACTTATCGGTTTGTTAAACAATTTTAATCTATTTTTCTACTTTTTTATTCTATTGTCTTGTTTGTGCATAATTTACCAGAATCTACTTGTAAGTAATAGAATTCCCTATCAGTGTATATCAGCTTTTGAAAATAATAATATATTTGGATTAATAGTCACTTTTGGTCTAATATTTAACTATCTCTAGTATTTATGAAGAATTTAGATCAAAAGAATAACTGGACTTTGGAAGAATTAAAAGCAAAGTATAACTTGCCATTTAATGACCTCCTTTGGGAAGCTCATCAAGTGCACAGAAAATATCACGATCCTAATAAAGTACAAATTTCTACATTAATGTCTGTAAAAACTGGTGGTTGTCCGGAAGATTGTAAATATTGCTCCCAAAGTATCAGGTATGATACCGATATAAAATTAGAAAAAACTCTATCCCTGGATGAAGTACTTAAACAAGCCAGAGAGGCAAAAAATAATGGTGCATCACGATTTTGTATGGGTGCTGCTTGGAGAAATTTAAATAATAGCAACTTAGGCAAAATAGTTGACATGGTCAAAGGAGTCAAAAAGTTGGGATTGGAAAGCTGCGTTACGCTAGGCATGTTAACCAGTGACCAAGCTCAGACGCTTAAAGATGCGGGCTTGGACTACTATAATCATAATCTAGATACATCGGAAGAGTACTATAATAAAGTTGTGACAACAAGGACATATCAAGATCGTCTTAATACAATTCGGAACGTCCGAAATGCAAACATTAAAGTGTGTTGCGGAGGTATTCTAGGCCTAGGCGAAAGTCACGACGATAGATTAAAGTTGTTAAATGTTCTAGCAAATCTAGACGTTCAACCGGAATCAGTTCCAATAAATAAGTTAGTTAGAGTCAAAGGAACTCCTCTCTCAGAAAATCAAGATGTGGATGATTTCGATTTTATAAGTATAATTGCTCTAGCAAGAATAGTAATGCCATATTCCATGGTGAGATTATCAGCGGGACGAGACTCAATGAACGATCAAACTCAAGCTTTATGTTTCTTTGCAGGTGCAAATTCTATTTTTTATGGCGAAGAGCTTTTGACAACTAAAAATTCATCTATTCAACATGATCAGGAGCTAATGCGCAAACTAAAAATAGGAGCTTTATAATTTGTGTTTAATTACTCAAATATCCTAACAGAACTTCGAAAAGACGGTTACTACAGAGAGAGGATGGCTGTAGATTCACCTCAAGATAGATATATAGTAATAAAAAACAAAAAAGTACTTAATTTCACAAGCAACGATTATCTTGGTCTTGCAAACAGTGACTACTTAAAAGAGGTTTTTTATAAAAAAATAAGAAAGTATGGTGTTGGTTCAGGATCATCACCATTGATCAGTGGGTATTCAACACAACATAAAGAACTTGAGCAAGAATTAACTAGACTGACAAAATTAGATTCTACTGTTGTAGTAAATTCAGGTTACTTGGCAAATGTTGGTCTCATAAATGCATTATCAGATAAAGATGTTGTAATACTTCAAGATAAGATGAATCATAATTCTATAATAGAAGGAACAAGATTAACAACATCACAATTAGTCCGATTCCATCATATGGACTATTCAGATTTATCTGAAAAGATAAAAAATATAAAAAATAAAATTAAAATAATATATGTGGATGCAGTATTTAGTATGACAGGTGAATCAAGTGATTTGAAAAAGCTATCATCAATCGCGAGTGAAAATGATGCTCTTCTTGTAGTAGATGATGCTCATGGATTTGGTGTTATAGAAAATAGTTCAAAAAATTTTCCTTCAAGTTTATCGAAGTATCATAAAAGTGATATTGATATTGATGCGTATATAGGTACTTTTGGAAAAGCTGTCGGATTATTTGGATCATTTATTTCTGGTAAACGAGATATAATCGAACTAGTTATACAAAAATCGAAACCTTATATTTACTCTACAGCATTACCTGCATCTCTTGCAGGAACAATACTTGAGAGTCTGAGATATATCAAAAAAAATACCTCTCTAAACATAAAACTTTCTGAAAATATAAAGATTTTCAGAGAGATTGCAAAAAAAGAAAATATCAATATACAGGAATCTGAAACTGCTATTCAGACAATAATTGTGGGTGAGCCAAAAAAATTAAAAAAGATACAGGATTCTGCGCTTGAAGCTGGTATGTATATCCAAGCTATTAGATACCCTACTGTCCCCAAAAACAATGATTTAATTCGAGTTAGTCTTACATCTAGTCATAGTATAAAAGACATAGAAAGACTATTGTATTTCTTGAAAACAATATAAAATAGTCAATTATTTGGATTAGATTATGAGAATTTTAGATAATAAAAATATACTTGTTGGCATTAGTGGAAGTATAGCAGCCTACAAAGCAGCAGATCTTATAAGCAAACTTAAATCGTGTGGAGCAAATGTCAAAGCTATTATGACTTCAAGTTCTGCTCAATTTATAACAACCACTACTCTCAAATCTCTATCTGGAAATGATGTCATTTGTGAAAATAATCAGTCTATAGTGTCCAACTTTACACATTTAGATTTGGCAAAATGGGCAGACATTTTAGTAATTGCTCCTTGCACGGCAAATCTAATGAATAAAATAGCTAATGGTGTTGGGGATGATTTATTAACAACCATTTGTCTTGCGTACAACAAAAAATTATTTATAGCGCCAGCAATGAATCCAGACATGTGGACAAATAAAATTACACAATCAAGTATAGAAAAGTTAGAAAAAAGCAAAATAAACATTATCGGACCTGAATACGGAAAACACGCATGTGGCGATACAGGATATGGTAGAATGTCCTCGACAGTGCATATAATTGAACAATTAGAAAACTTTCAAGCACAGAAAATTCTCTCTGGAATAAAATTTCTTATTACAGCTGGTCCGACAAGAGAGCCACTTGATCCTGTCAGATTTATAAGTAATTATAGTTCTGGGAAAATGGGATATGCAATTTCGTTAGTAGCAAAACAATTAGGTGCAGAAGTCACTCTTATTTCAGGTCCAACTGCGTTAAATACGTTGGAAGGTGTAGATACAACCTACGTGGAAACATCTGATCAAATGAGAGAAACTGTAAGCAAAAAAATATCGAACGCAGAAATATTTATTTCTACCGCAGCTATTTCTGACTATCGTCCTGTCAAATACTCCAAATCTAAATATAAAAAATCTTCTAATCGACTAACTATAGAGTTTGAGCGAGGCATCGATATATTGCAGATGGTTGCAAGGCAATATCCAGACATATATACAGTTGGTTTCGCTGCAGAAACAGAAAATCTTCACGCAAATGCTAGGAAAAAATTACAGTCAAAAGAAATTGATATGATAATTGCTAACATTGCCAACTATGAAGAAAATCTTGGCTTTGGTTCTGATTATAATAAAGTTACTATTATATCTAATGATCAAAACTTAGAAGAGATTGATTCTTCAAGAAAAATTGATGTAGCATATAAAATTTTAAAAACTATTCATAAAAAATATTTTATAACTAAAAAAATATTAAAAAATAATGCTTGATAAGATTAGTGTTAGGGTTATTGATTCGAACTTACCAGAGTTGCCGAAATACGCGACTGAAGGTTCTGCTGGAATAGATTTGAGAGCTTCACTAAAAGAACCACTCTCCATCGATGCTGGAAATAGTAAACTTATAAAGACAGGTATATCTATATATATTGAAAACCCTAGGTATGCTGGAATTATCCTGCCTAGATCGGGGTTAGGTCACAAACATGGAATAGTCCTTGGTAATCTCCTTGGCCTAATTGATTCTGATTATCAAGGTGAGTTGATGGTTTCATGTTGGAATCGATCTGAGCTTACATACACTATACAGCCATATGATAGAGTTGCTCAATTAGTATTTATTAATGTTAATCAGCCAGAATTTAAAATTGTAAAAGAATTCAAAAAAACTGAGAGAGGCGAAGGAGGTTTTGGCTCTTCGGGGAAAAGATAGGTTGTTAATTTCAAAAGATATATTCCGAGCTTATGATATACGAGGTAAATATCCAGAAGAGGTAAATTCTGATGTTTTTAATCAGATTGGATTAGCATTGGCAACAAAAATATCTTCAAAAAATAGCGACCCAGTTATTATTTGCCGGGATGGGAGAATATCAAGTAAAGAGCTAGCTGATTCACTTGTCGATGCTCTTGTAAAATGCGGTATTAGAGTAATAGATATAGGTGAACTTCCGACTCCTTTAATGAATTTCTCACTCCATAAATTAAGAATAAAAAATGGTTTAATGATCACTGGTAGTCATAATCCTAAAAATTATAATGGGGTCAAAATGGTAATAGACAATTTAACTATTTATGGCGAACATATCCAAGAGCTATATAATCTAATCGAAAAAAAAGAATTTGTGAAAAAAGATAAAAAAGGATCATACTTAAAAAATACATCAATAGCAAATGATTACATACAGTATGTAAAAGAGAACATCAATATTGAGAATAATCTTAAAGTAGTTATTGATTGTGGTAATGGAATTACTGGGCCTTTAGTAAATGATATATGTGAATCATTTAGTCTTAATTATAAAATTATTAACGAAAGTGTAGATGGGAATTTTCCTAATCACCCACCTGATCCTACTAATCCTGACAACTTGAAACAGATTAAAAAAGTACTTCAAGAAAGTAAGGCAGACATAGGCATCGCATTTGATGGTGATGGAGACAGAATGATACTAGTTAAAAATGATGGTCAAATAATTTGGCCTGACCAACTTATGATAATATTCAGTAACAAAATACTTAAATCACAAAAGGGCAAGATAGTCTTTGATATAAAGTGTTCAAAATATCTTAGCGATAGCATTCTCAAAAATGGTGGTGATCCAATAGTTAGTAGAACAGGACACTCATTTATAAAAAAAAGTATGGCTGAAAATAATGCAATTCTTGGTGGTGAAATGAGTGGACATATTTTCTTTAATGATAAATGGTTTGGTTTTGACGATGGAGTGTATACTTTCTTGAGAATTATGGAAATCTTATCAAAAGAAAAAGAATACAACAAGATCTTTGATGATTTACCACAATCTATGACTACACCAGAAATAGCCATTGAATTTAAACAAAATAATCATTTTACTTTTATGAATAAGTTTGTAAAATTGGCAGAGTTTGACAATTGTCAAAAAATTGACATTGACGGACTAAAGGTAATATATGATGATGGGTGGGGGTTAATAAGATGCTCAAACACCACGTCATGTGTAGTATTAAGATTTGAAGCTGACAACAAAAATTCGATGAATAGGATTAAATCTAAATTTAGAGATGCTATGCTTAAGATAGATAAAAATTTAGAGATACCATTTTAAATTATGAAACAGTTAGAAGATGTCATTATTAGAGGTGAGCAAAAACTCACGCCAAGTACTGCAAAAATACTAGTAGAGGCTTTACCATATATTCAACAGTTATCTGGGAGCACTATTGTTATCAAACTTGGCGGTAATGCCATGATAGATGAAGAGCTCAAAAAGAATTTTGCCCGAGATGTAATACTATTGAAACAAGTGGGAATGCACCCTGTTGTAATCCATGGCGGTGGGCCACAAATTTCTGATTACCTAAAAAAGGTTGGCATAGAGTCAGATTTTGCTGATGGCATGAGGATTACAGACCCAAACTCTATTCATATTGTAGAAATGGTTCTTGGTGGACTAGTAAATAAAGATCTCGTTAAAACTATTACATCACTTGGAGGTAAAGCAGTTGGGCTTTCTGGAAAAGATGGCGGTCTAATTAGAGCAAAAAAAGTCATTGGTAAGGGTGAATTTAAAAGTATTGATTTTAAAAATACTGGAACAGTTCAAAGTATAGACCCGGAAGTTGTTAAATTACTGGATGGCTCCTCTTTCATACCGATTATTGCGCCTATAGGGATAGGTGATGACGGAAAAACTTATAATATTAATGCAGATATTGTAGCTGGTAAGATCGCACATATATTAGAAGCTAGAAAATATATGATACTAACTGATACTCAAGGAATACTTGATGCTGACGACAAACTTATACAATCGATAAATGCAGAAGGTGTTAGATCTCTCATATCTAGAGGCGTAATATCAAAAGGAATGTTGCCGAAAGTAAATTCAGCATTGGAGGCAGTGTCATCAGGGGTAGAGCATGTCCAGATTATCAACGGGACATTTGATCACTCGGTGTTACTAGAATTATTCACAGATGAAGGTATAGGAACAATGATTAGAAGGAAATAAGTTGTTTGATCACTTTCTACTATTTATTGTTTCCATAATTTCTAATGTTTTCTCTGCTTTCTCGGGTGGTGGTGCAGGTGTTATACAACTACCAGCTATTCTACTTCTATATGAAATGCCCTTCATCACTGCATTAGCATCTCATAAAGTTGCTACAGTAGCATTAGGTGTAGGTGCAACTTTAAAATACTTCAAAAAAATAAACTTTGATAGTAAGTTTATAACTTTATGCTTGATTTTGGGACTACCTGGGGTTGTCGCTGGAGCGAGTATAATATCGACGATTAATGATTCAATAGCAAGAATTATGTTAGGTATCTTAATTATAATGATTGCACTTTATTCATTTTTTTCAAAAAACTTTGGTGAGCAATCTACTCAGGTTAGCCAATCGTTTGTACATCAAATAATTCTTATTCCTTTTTTAACATTGATTACTATATTAAATGGGTCATTGTCAGCGGGGACAGGACTAATATTTACCGTATTTCTTATAATTTTCTATGGAATGGACTACAAAACTGCAATAGCTTATACGCTAATTATTGTTGGTTTTTTCTATAATTTAGCTGGGGCGATAGCTCTTGGAATTTTCACACACATCAATACAAGTATTATAGTTCCTTTAATACTAGGTTCTCTTCTTGGTGGGTATTTAGGTGCGAAATTATCACTTAGCAAAGATAACAAAACGATCAAAAACATATATCAATTGGTTACAATTACTGTTGGGGTTAGCTTAATTTTATAGCTATCTTTTGAATTCATCAAGATATTTTTTCATTCGCAGAAAACTATCACTATCTTTTTCTTTTTTTTCAAGATAATTTACAATATCATTCATATTGATTATAGAGTGAACTTTAATATTATTTTCACTCTCAATTTCAAAGGTAGCTCTTGTGGATTTACCTAACTCCATCCTGTCAAGCGCTACTAAAACACTAGTTGGCTTTGCATTGTGTTTTTTGATAATATTAATCGATTCTACAATAGACGATCCTGAAGAGATAACATCGTCAACAATAAGTCCTTTTCCTGATAAAGAGCTTCCAATTAGAGCACCGACATCACCATGTTTTTTTTCCTCTTTTCGATTCGAAGAAAAGAGCTTATCTACAGAAAAAACATTGTTCAACTGCAAGGATATAGAGGACGCCAGCGTAATGCCCTTATATGCAGGTCCAAATATAAAATCAAAGTTTAATTCATTTTGATGTATGTAGTCTGCGTAGAAGTCAGCCAAACATCTTAGCTTATACCCCGAGTTACAAAGCCCAGTATTAAAATAATACGGGCTATTCCTTCCAGATTTAAGTATAAAATCACCAAATCTAAGTAATTTCTCATTAATAGCAAATTCAATAAAATTATTTTTAAGGTCATTCATACTTAAATTTAGTAATATTACTATATTACCATAGGATAAATGTAAACAAATGAGAGTTTTAACACTTAATGCATGTGGGATAAGAGCGAGTGAAAAGAAGGGTTTGTTTAAATGGCTTCGGAAACAAAAATCTGACTGTATTTGTCTACAAGAAGTAAGAGCTCTGGATAATCAAATTCAAGATGAGAAGTATTCTCTTCATGGATATGATAGACACATGTCTGTAGCTGACAAGAAAGGATATAGTGGCGTTGCTATTTATTCTAAGAAAGATGTCTTAAAGGTAAAGAATAAAATAGGCTCGGATAGATTTGATAGAGAGGGTAGATTTATAGAAGTTGAATACGATAATTGTTATGTATCAAGTGTGTACTTTCCCTCGGGATCTTCTGGTGATGAAAGACAAAACCAAAAATATTTATTTATGAATATTTTCGAAAAATATTTGAAGAAAATAAAATCAAGAACTAAGCCCAGTATTATCTGTGGTGATTGGAATATTGTTCATAAAGAAATTGATATAAAGAATTGGAAATCTAATCAGAAAAACTCGGGGTGTTTGCCTAAAGAAAGAGCATGGTTAAACAAAATATTTGATGATCTTGGTTATATAGATACGTTCAGAGTTATAAATAAAAAACCGGACAATTATACTTGGTGGTCTAATAGAGGTAAAGCATGGGATAACAATGTTGGATGGAGAATAGACTATCAAGTACTCTCACCTGGAAATAAGGTAAAGATAACAAATGCAAAGATATACAAAAAGGAAAGATTTTCCGATCATTCCCCTCTTATCATCAACTATGAGTTATAAAATATGATCAGAAGTTTCATAGAAATAATCAGTCCCTATTTTCAAAAAAAGATATTCATAACATTATCAATGGGGTTTGTTTCTGGTATTCCTTTGTTGTTAACTATAACCCTTTTACAAGCTTGGCTAACAGACGAAGGTATATCAAAATCAACAATAGGACTTTTTGCTCTTGTCGGATTACCATATTCACTAAAATTTCTCTGGGCTCCAATATTTGATGGTATAACTTTATCAACTTTTGGAAGAAGACGTAGTTGGATGCTAGTAACACAAATATTATTAATTATTACAATTATTGGATTAGGAATGACAGATCCAGCTATGAATGCGACAAATGTTGCAATTTTAGCAGTCCTTGTAGC
>CAJWMM010000008.1 GCA_913043035.1 uncultured Gammaproteobacteria bacterium
ATTCAATTTACTAAGAAAAAATAAACCAAATCTCATAATTGGATTTGGAGGATATATAAGTCTATCAGGGATTCTTACCGCATTTTTATTGCGAATACCTAGAGTAATTCATGAGCAAAATGCAATTGCAGGAACTGCTAATAAAATTTGTTACTATTTTGCTAATACGGTATTTGAAACATTTCCTGGAAGCTTTAAAAAATTTAATCAAAAAATCGTTCACTCCGGGAGTCTAATTCGGTCTGAGTTATCAGATTGCACTAAGCCAGAAGATATTTATACTTCAAATTCATTTTTCTTAAAGATATTAGTTTTGGGTGGCAGTCAAGGTTCAATATATTTTAATGGTATTTTGCCCTTTGCATTATCACATTTCTCTAGGGATAGATTTGAGGTGAAGCATATTTGTGGAAAGGGTAAACTCGCCGACACAGATAAAAAATATCATCAATATGGTATTAAATCCATGGTAATGGAATATTCTGATCATATGAGAGAACTATTTGATTGGTCTACTCTAGTGATTTGTAGATCAGGATCCACGACTTTATCAGAGCTAAGCGTAATTGGCCGAGCAAGTATTCTCATTCCATTTCCACATGCTACCGATGATCATCAATACAAAAATGCTGAATATTTATCAAATAACTCTGCAGCAATAACACTTAGACAGAATGATAATTTTGTAGAAAACTTTGTTACTACTATTAACTTGTTACTTAACAATGAATCAAGGTTATATGCTTTAGCTCAAAACATAAAGACAGTATTACCACATGATGGCAATGAGACTATTATGAAGATTAACTCACAATATTTATTAGACAGATGAAAATTCTAAAAAATGTATCTCTTAAAAAATATAATACGATCAAAATTGGAGGACCGGCTAAAATTATTTATTTTCCCGAAAACCATAATGAGATAAAATCAATTAAAAATATTTTACAGAAGAAAAAAACATTAATTCTTGGTAATGGATCGAATATTGCTTTTAGAGATGTTGGTTACAAACATGATTTAGTTTGTTTTAAAAAACTCAAAAAATCGCTATCATTAATTGGTACAAATAATATATATGCTAGTGCAGGTGTCTCATGTGCGAAGTTAGCAAAATTTGCTCACAGACATAATATACCAGGTTTTGAATTTCTCTACGGTATACCGGGAACAGTTGGTGGTGCCTTGAGAATGAATGCTGGAGCTTTTGGTTCTGAAATATGGGACAATGTTCAATATGTAACTATATTAAATAAAAATTTTGATTTGGTTAAACTTGATAAATCTAAATTCAAGTTCTCATATAGGAAGGTAAGTATGAAAAATACATCAGCATTTATCGACGTATATTTTAAAACTTTTAAGAATCGTAAATTTCAAAAAAACTTACTTGAAGAATTTAGTAATAAAAGAATAAAAACACAACCAATAAACCAGTGGTCTTCTGGATGTGTTTTCAAAAATCCAAAAAAGAATATTTCTGCAAGTTCACTCATAGATAAATCACACCTAAGTAGTACAAGATATGGAGGGATATACATATCTAATAAGCATTGTAATTACTTTATAAATGATGGCTCAGGTTCTTGTAATGATCTTGAAAAACTTATAAAAATTATTCAAATGGACATTTATCAGCAACATAAAGTTAAACTAGAAAAGGAAATATGTATTTATTAATATGAGAGAAGAGCTTAGAGAGAGAAATATTCTTATATTATTTGGCGGTTGGTCAGATGAGAGAGAGGTCTCTTTGACAAGCGGAAAAGCTGTCTATGATGCTCTTTATAATCACGGTTATAAAGTTAAAACTTTGGATTTTCACACGAGAGATAAGGCTGTGTTAACTAGCTTCATTAATTCTAATAAGGTCGACTTAGTATTCAATCTCATGCATGGTGTTGGTGGAGAGGATGGTCTTGTTCAATCTTATCTTGATGATGTAGGTGTAAGATATATCGGCTCAAATTCCAAATCATCAAAGCTCTCATTCAATAAAGTAGCCACAAAAGAAAAATGGGTGAGCAAAAATATCCCAACTCCTAATTATTCGATTATATCGGAAATCAGTGAAAATTTTTTACAAGAGATACAAGGGAGTGAAAAAATTATTATAAAACCAATTTCATCTGGTTCAAGCGTTGGTATTAAGATACTTAGTGTAGATGATTTAAATGCTACTTGTGTAAAAAACCTTTTGGAATCAATCAATCAACATTATGATAGTTTTGTTCCTAATGATTATTTTATTGAAGAGTTTATATGCGGCAACGAGTATACTGTGCCTATAGTAAGAGATGAAGTTCTTCCGATTATAAAAATTGATACCTCAAGAGAATTTTATAACTATCAAGCAAAGTACGAGGATGATGACACAAGGTTCTCTTTTCCATTATTTAATCCAGAATTCGAAATTAAAATAAAAAATATTTGTTTTGATGCATTTAAGATACTTGGATCTAGTGGATGGGGGCGAGTGGATTTCTTTTTAGACGAAACAGATAATATAAAACTTATAGAGCTTAATTCTATACCAGGTATGACTAGTCATAGCTTAGTTCCCATGTCTGCTGATAAAATTGGATGGACATATCTAGAGCTGATTGAAAAAATTCTTTTGACAAACAAATGATTAGAACAACTTTCCTATTTTGTCTTATAATTATCGTCGTCTATTTCGCTAATCAGGGTGACGTTGTTTCCACTGTTGACACTGTAGACATCGAGGGAGAATTTAACCTTTCTGACGAGAAATTAATCACAGAGAGAGCTAAATTGTTTATAGGTAAAAATATATATAATATCGACTTGAGACATTATAAAAATGAATTTGAAAAAATTCCATGGATCAAATATTCACAAATATCAATAAACCCACCTAGTAATTTAACAGTAAAAATAATTGAACATAATCCGATGTTTCTATGGAATGAGCAAATTTATGTGAATAGCGAAATGCAGACTTTTACTACTCCAAATTTACCAATTAAAAATATACTTAGATTAGCAAGCAATAATTATAGTTATGAGGAGATGTATAATTTGTTTAAATCTGTGCAGTCGTTTCTATTAGATATCAATGAAACCATAATTGCCCTATCAAAACAGGATGACATGTTAGAAATTAAATCAGAAAACTTGACATTTATAGTTAGACATTCAAGATATCCAGAAAAAATAAGAGAATTCGTTTCTATTTATCCTGATTTTGAAAGCAAATTGAATAAAAGAAAAAAAATTCACATTGATTTAAGATATCCCACTGGTTTTGCAGTAAGGTAAATGATGTTATTATAAAATATGACTAATAATTATAACGATGAAGTTATTATTGCCCTAGATATAGGAACAAGTAAAGTACTGTGCCTGGTAGCAGACTATGATGAGGATAATGTTCTCCGTATTATTGGTGTCGGTCAAGAAGCATGCGAGGGTCTAAATAAAGGAGTAATATCGGAAATCGGGACTACTGTAAATAGTATTCGTAGAGCCAAAGACAAAGCGTCAACGATGGCAACTATTAAATTAGAATCCGTCACAACTGGGATAGCTGGTAGTCACATTCAAAGTTATAATGGAAATTCAGATCTAAACATACTCAACGATGAGGTCACAGAAGAAGATAAAGAGAAAGTCATAGATATGGCATCAGATATTAGTATCCCTGAAGACCAAGAAATACTGCATATTATCCCGCAATATTTTACAATTGATGGTCAATCGGGCATTAGAGAACCAGTTGGGATGGCAGGAAAAAGATTAGGGGTGAACGTTCATCTAATAACATGCTCTTCCACAGCGAAAAAAAATCTAACAAAATGTATTGAGAATAGTCTTTTAGATGTTGATCTATATGTTTTACAACCAGTTGCGTCCAGTTATTCGGTTTTAACCGAGGAAGAAAGGTCTTTGGGAGTTTGTCTTGTTGATATTGGTGGGGGTACAACTGATGTTGCAATTTTTACAGAAGGAGATATTAAACACACAGCTGTAATACCGATAGCTGGAAAAAATGTTACCAACGATATTAGGATAGGCCTAAGAACATCACTCGAAGCTGCAGAAGAAATCAAGATGTCAGAGGGCTCTCTTATAAATTCTACCGAGGATGATCAGAAAGTTATTTCTGTTCCATCCGTTTCAGATAAACCTGATATGGAGATCTCAAAATCATCACTCACTCATATAATAACATGTAGGATGGACGAGATATTATCACAACTAATAAAGGAAATTGAATCAAGTGGTTACTCATCAAGAATTCGTGCAGGAATTGTAATCACTGGTGGTGGGTCAAAATTACAAGGATTAGATAGTTATACAGAGAATAAGTATAACATCCCGGTTAGAATTGGTAGCCCTAAACCTATACCAGGCATTACTAATCTGAGTGGATTGACTAGATTTTCAACAGCAGTAGGTCTTCTTTTATACAGGGACGAGCAACTCAAGAAAATGCCGCATAGAAAGCTCCCAAAAAACTCGTTTATTACATACATATATAAAACCTGGAATAGAATATCCTCCTATTTTCATAGGGAACTATAGAGGATCAAACTGGTCTAAATAAATGATGAAACGCTCTAGAATAAGCTCATAAAAGCTTAACATTTTAACCAAAAACCTTTAAAATATAAGGAATTTAGAGACATATGCTTAGACAAAGAACATTATCAAGTAAAATCAATGCATCAGGCGTAGGATTACACACTGGTAAAAAAGTCTCTCTCACTCTTTTACCAGCTAACGTAGATTCTGGAATTACATTCATACGAACAGATATTCAGAGTAATCCTATAAAAGCCTCGTTTGATAACGTTAATGATACTAGATTACAAACATCACTTTCTAATAATGAAGTGAAAATATCAACAGTAGAACATCTTTTATCTGCACTTGCAGGCCTAGGTATTGATAATGCAATAATTCAATTGGATGGGCCCGAGGTACCTATAATGGACGGTAGCGCAAGACCATTTGTTTTTATGATTCAATCTGCAGGAATAAAAGAGCAAAATGCACCAAAGAAATTTATAAAGGTCACTAAACCTATAGAAGTTAGGCAAAATGAAAAATGGGCTAGAATAGAGCCGTTCGATGGTTTCAAAGTTGCATTCACGATTGATTTTAATCATCCAGCATTTGATAATTCGTCTCAATCATCAGAAATTGATTTTTCATCTGTTTCATATTTAAGTCAAGTTAGTCGCGCAAGGACTTTTGGTTTTGTCAGAGATATTGAAAATTTAAGAAAGAATAATTTAGCTCTTGGTGGTAGCGTAAATAACGCAGTTGTGATAGATGACTATAGAGTTGTAAATGATGAAGGGGTGAGATTTCAAGATGAGTTTGTCAAACACAAAATTTTAGATGCTATAGGTGACCTATATTTACTTGGTCACGGATTAATTGGCTCTTTCTCAGCTTATAAATCAGGTCATCATCTAAACAATTTACTTCTTAGAGAATTAGATAATAACCAAGAAGCATGGGAAGAGGTAATTATTGAAGATGTCACAAAATCTCCAATTTTATACACTTCGCCTGAACCGTTATCGATTGATTAATCTAGCTTATATAAAATCTGATGTCATCTAATCTAACGTACTTTTTTGTATTTATGTGCGTAATATAACGATGTTTCTCAAACCTCACTAAAGTTGCAATAGAACCATCATCACAGGATATGGTTAAAATATGGTCTTTTAATGAGACTACAGAAATATTTCTTTTAATTTCATTTGACATAATTTCATGAAGATCATGGGTAATTTTAACCAATAATTCCCTTTTATTGATAACATGCTGAGGTAAAAATGATGATATTTTTTTCATGACAATCTATACTCTATTGTACGATAACTTATTATTAATGAGCAATAAAATTACGCATGTTTAACTCTCTTCTTAAAAAAATATTTGGTTCTAGAAACTCTAGAATATTGAGTGAATACAAGCCTTATGTGAATGAAATAAATTCATTAGAGAGTAAATATCAATCCTTATCTCATGATGAGTTGAAAGAGGCCACGGCACATTTGAAAGCAGAATATGCTAAATCCAGTAATTTAGATCACTTACTCGTAGAAGCTTTTGCAATTGTGAGAGAAGCTTCAGTCCGCACTGTTGGTATGAAGCATTATGATGAGCAAATTCTTGGAGGAATAGCTTTGCATTTCGGTAAGATTGCAGAGATGAAAACAGGAGAAGGGAAGACATTAGTGTCAACACTTCCTGCGTATTTAAACTCACTCTCTTCAGAACCAGTTTTTATAGTAACTGTGAACGATTATCTTGCTAGGAGAGATTCCGAATGGATGGGTAAAATTTATGAATATCTTGGCTTAAGTGTCGGTGTTATAACAAGTGATATGAATATATCAGAGAAAAAAGAACAGTATTCAAAAGATATAGTTTATGGAACTAATAATGAATTTGGATTCGACTATTTAAGAGATAATATGGTGTATTCTATTTCTGACAAAGTTCAGGGAAAATTATCATACGCTATAGTAGACGAGGTCGACTCAGTTTTAATTGATGAAGCTAGGACTCCTCTGATAATTTCAGGCTCAGCTAATAAATCAACGAACCTTTACCAAAAAGTAAATAAACTTGCACAATTATTTATCAAAAATAATATCAATGATGATTTCTATATTATTGATGAGAAGCAAAAAAATGTTTCATTGACAGAAAATGGTCATGCTGAAATAGAATTGTTATTATCCAAAAATAAATACATCGATAATAATGACAATCTTTATAATCCAAAAAATATACAACTCTTACAAATATTTAATTCTAGTTTAAGAGCTAATCTTATGTATCAGGTTGATATCGATTATGTTGTTGAGAATGATGCTGTTGTAATAATTGATGAATTCTCTGGGAGAAAAATGCCAGGTAGACGTTGGTCAGAGGGTCTTCACCAATCTATAGAAGCAAAAGAAAATGTCTCAATTCAAAATGAGAATCAGACGTATGCATCTATTACTTTCCAAAATTATTTTAGATTATTTAATAAACTATCTGGAATGACTGGTACAGCAGATACAGAAGCTTTAGAATTTCAACAAATATATAATCTTGAAGTTGTTGTACTACCAACGCATATGAAAATGATAAGAAATGATCATGTTGATCTTATATATTTGACAAGTGATGAAAAATATAATGCGATACTTGAATCTATAATTGGTATACATCAAAAAGAGCAGCCTGTTTTAGTTGGGACTACATCTATCGAGGCATCAGAATATCTCTCTAAACTGCTTAAGAAGCAGGGAGTCACTCATTCTGTATTGAATGCAAAACATCATCAAAAAGAAGCAGAAATAATTGCTCAAGCAGGTAAGCTAGGAGCAGTCACAATAGCGACAAATATGGCGGGTAGAGGAACAGATATTGTACTTGGAGGCAAAATACAGGATTCTAAAATTAACAGTAATACCGTTAATGAGAAGGATAAAGTAAAAAATCTTGGTGGTTTATATATTATTGGAACCGAGAGACATGAGTCTAGGAGAGTAGATAACCAACTTCGTGGAAGATCAGGAAGACAAGGAGACCCAGGAGAAACAAAATTTTTTCTCTCATTAGAGGACAATTTGATGAGAATATTTGCATCTGAGAGAGTAAGTGAAATAATGAAGAAATTAGGCATGCAAAAAGGTGAGGCCATAGAGCATAAATGGGTATCTAAGTCTATAGAGAATGCACAAAAGCGGGTAGAGGCACACAATTTTGACATTCGTAAAACCCTCTTAGAGTATGATGATATCTCGAATGAACAGAGAAAAATAATATACAACCAGAGGAACCAGGTACTAGGATTGAGTAATTTTGATGAAGTTATTAGATCTATGGCCAATGAAATATCCTTAAATATAGCTAAATCACATTTGTCTTTAAATGAGGAAGGTAGCAACCAAAATCTGTTACAACTGACAGAATTCCTTAACGCAGAATTTCTAATAGATTTAAATAAATCATCATCGAATATCAGCGATAGTAATTTTGAACAAATAGTTAATGCAATTTATGAATGCATACTCTCGAAAGTTAATCATAACATGTCGCTTATTAATGATTCTGATAAAAAAGAACTTATAAGAAATATTTTTCTAACAGTCATTGATGAAGATTGGAGAAATCATCTTAATGCAATGGATTATTTAAGACAAAGTATTGGACTTAGAGGTTATGCTCAAAAAAATCCAAAAAATGAATATAAAAGAGAGTCTTTTGAGATGTTTGAGGAGATGCTATATACCAATAACTATGAAACTTTAAAAATATTATCTAGAATAAAGATTAAAGATACCGATTCAATCAGTAATACAAAAAGTAATAATGATTTATCACAAAATATAAAATCAACTACTGCTGAAAAAGATATATCAAGAAATGCTCCTTGTCCATGTGGATCTGGGAAAAAATATAAAAGATGTTGTGGGAGACTATCATGATAAATGAATTGATTGAAGTTCTCCATTTGGGTATTAAAGGAAAAAAAGCTGATGGTGTTTGTATTAAATTACCTGATACGTCTACATTAGGGATAATATCAACAAAAAATAAATTTCCTGCTGTACCAGTAATCATTAATAAACTAAAGCATCCATACTCCAAAGTAAAATATCTTTTTATTAATTCTGGAAATGCAAATGCATGTACTGGAAGTATAGGCATGAGGAACGCAAAAGACTACATTCGTGCTTTATCGAGAAAGTTAGGATGCGTATCAGAAAATATCCTTATATTTTCAACAGGCATAATTGGGGAGCAATTACCAATAAAAAGAATAATTAATTCAATTAATAAATGTGATTTCAAATTTAAATCATCTCTTAAGAATGCCTCTAAGGCAATTATGACAACAGATAGATATGAAAAGTGGGTTGTGAAGAAATTTAGAATATCAGGGGTAGATATAGAAATAAGAGGAATATCTAAAGGTGCCGGAATGATTGAACCAAACATGGCAACAATGTTAGCCTTTATTTTTGTTGATATTAAGATGACGAAATCAATTGTAAATAAAATTCTTTACAATTGCACAGCAGAATCGTTTAATAAGATTTCTGTTGATGGCGACATGTCAACTAATGATAGCGTAGCATTTGTTGCTACTGGATTAAATTCAATTGATTTGACAAATAAAAAGAACTATCAAATTGTTGAACAAAATATACATAGTGTCTTTAGACAATTAGCACATATGATAGTAAGTGATGGAGAGGGAGCAACTAAGGTCTGCAAAGTATCAGTAACCAAAGCGTATAGTTTAACACAAGCTAACCAGGCTTGTTATTCAATAGCAAACTCAAATTTATTTAAAACAGCATTATTTGGTGAAGATCCTAATTGGGGTAGGATTATAGCTAAATTAGGCAGTCTCAATAAAATTAGATATAACCCTAATGATGTCATTTTAAAGATTAATGGCATAACAGTTTTCATGAAAGGAGTTCCTACAAATCAATCAAATTCAAAAAAATTAATTTCTAGTATGAAAAATGTAAGTATAGATGTTGAGATATGTCTAAATTCTGGTTCACACAACGCTAATATGTTTACTTCGGATCTGTCGAGAAAATATGTTCAAATTAACTCAAAATATTCAACTTAATTAGCATGGATTGTTCGTTAGGTTTTATCTATCGAAGATCATCGCATCATTGGATGGGTCCTGGGAAACAACCATTGTGTTTCGTAAAAAGAACCAAAACACCATTTATTGACTTTTATGAGTTTCCTGGAGGGCAAAGATTAGCATCTGAGAGTTCAAGAGAATGTCTTGAAAGAGAATTATATGAAGAGATTGGTATAGATCCGTCTGATTGCGTGTATATTGAGTCTGGCAAAAGAGTAAATAACTCTAAAATCCATATATCTTTCTTTAAAACTATTACTCATTCTTACCAAAACTTAAAAGTTAAATTAAATATATATCTTGTTTCATTACCTCATGATTATAAGCTGGGCTCTAATGAAAACAAAAGCATTATCTTTTCGAACCCATTATATGATGATAGATTTAAATATTTACCCTCAACATATAGAATACTAAGATTATTTGAAATACCTAATGAATTATTTATTGCGGATAATTTGAACCACTTCGAAATTTGGAAAAATATCAAATATCAAGTCTACTCTTGTAGAATTAGGCAAGGCAATATGAGTGATACTGATTATTTAGATTTAGTAGAAAAGTATATAGCAAACATAATCAAATCTAGTGATAGCAATTATGTTAAATCATTCCTCCCAAGAATTCATAATCATAGATTACTAATCATAGATTCATGTGATATATATGAGAAACTACCACAAGATTATAGAGAATTCATAGGTGGAATTCATTACAACTCCTATAAACTTCATCATCTTGACCAGAGGAGTATTTGGTCAAGAGATTATAATTTACAGTACTTATCCTGTTCATGTCATGATAGAAATGATTTAGATAAGGCATGTGAACTTAATTTCGATTTTGCATTGTTGTCACCTGTTTTAACCTCAAAAAAACAAAATAATGAGCTTGGCTGGGAAGGTTTTAAGTCATTGAGTTCAACAACTGGACTTCCAATTCTTGCTTTAGGAGGAATTGATAACAATTCAAAATCTATGGAATTGTCATTGCTTAATGGAGGAAGTGGAGTTGCAGGTATAAGTAAATTCTGGTATCAGAAAAGTAAGAGTTCATAATGAGCAGAGTGTTAGAAGAAATGAAACATCTTCTTGATACTTTGTGAAATTATTTAACTCATCTTTTGTCATAAACATGATATTTAATCTTTGCTTGCCCACACTTATTTGAGGAAAATAATAAAGATCTGTCGCTATTGTTATTCTCACTAAAAGTATATTTTTTTTAGGATCTAGTTTATCTATATAAAATCCTTTCTCTGCAAGTTTGTCATTAAACTGCCCAGATTTCCTTATTAGTTCGAGAATAAATTCAATTGATTTTTTTATGAATAGTAATGGCTCAATCCACAAATCAATGATATTCGCTCTCCAGACTATATCTCTGGATAACCAAAAATCAACGGAAGCCGGTTGCATCTGCGAGGAACAATTTTTTTGTATAGTTTTAAAGAGAACGTCATTAGATAGGTAATCTACATAATTGCTTTGTATCCCATGCAGTAAATCAAGAAGTAGCTTCTGTTTTTCTAGAATAGAATTCAATTTATCAGAATCTGCCTCCGGAATATCTCGTATTTTTTTAAAAATCTTATTATAGTTTTCAATTTCTCTTATTAATTCAGATTTAATATCAGATCTAGCTAATATTTCATAAATCTCGCAAAGTGACTGAAGTGCTACATAGCTCTCTAATGGATTTTCTTTGCTTTTAAAATAAAATAACTTCTGAAATAATGACTCCATTCTAATAAATTTACGCACTCTCTCTACAACGGGCTCCTCATAGATTGTGACTTGATTATCAGATAATATTGTCATTGATATTTATTTACAATTGAAATTAGTTTACTAGTCATTATATCTAATTCTTTATTATTATTGATTACATAATCAGAATTTCTTATGTAAAATTCACGGCTTTGTTGTAAATTATCTAGACTACAAAATTGAAACTCATTTTTATGCTTATTTTTAGTAAATCTCTCTTTTCTTTTTTTATAACTTGCTAGTATACAGATTATAATTTTTTTTTGTTTGATTTGTCTGATTGTCTCTACTAATGGTATTTCAATAACATAATCATGTATACCAATATTTATGTGCTGATTTAACTTCTTATAAAAAATATCATGGATTATTGCGTCATAACTTTTTTTATTATTCATATTTAAAGAGATAAAGTCGCGTATCTTTTTCCATGGCATTCGTTTAGACAAATCATTATCTATACTTAATAGCTCAGAAATCTTTTTTCTAATACCTTTATTTTTTTTTATTATTTCTTTCGCAAATTTATCTGAATTTATATATGTATAGCCATATCTTTTTAGAAACTTACATGCTGATGATTTTCCTGCTCCTATTGGTCCTGTAATGATAAAAATATTTTTCATTGTTTTAATGATATAGAGAGTAATATGCCGATTATCATGATAATAGTCAGTGTTAAAAGAAGTGGCGGTCTTTTCATAGCTCGTTTAGTCTAAATCTCTGTGATCAAAACCCTTGTTAACGCATTTCTGCTCATCTGTTACATATGATTCGCAATATTTGCAATACTTAAGAAGTTCCTTTGTTTTCTCCTTAGATCTCCTTTTATTTTTGAATCTATTCAATAATATTATTATTAATAATATTACAAAAAGTACTGCAATTATACGTATCATTATCTTTTTTTGTATTTTTTGACTATTTTATTATACTCTATTAAAATGATTATACATTTTGGTCTAGTATAGATATTTTTTAAATTATGAACAATAAAGCTGTAGTTTTACATATTCTGAATTGGCTGAAGGCTTATATCGATAACTCAAAAAGAGAGATATCTGCCTTTATAGTTGGCGTCTCTGGTGGTATTGATTCAGCACTAGTGAGCAAACTTTGTGCGCTCACAGGAAAAAAAACAATTGTAACAACTTTACCAATCAAATCAGTAGATATATCCTTGAGTTTATTGCATTGCAAACAGTTAGTTGAAGATCATTCAAACGTGACACACTTCGAAATTGATTTATCTAATGTATACGATAATTTGAAGGATAGTTTTGCCAATTTTGGTTTTTCTAGCGATCTTGGTCTTGCTAATACAAAAGCTAGAATGAGAATGTTAGCATTATACCAAATAGCAGCCTCCTCCACCGGCATCGTTGTTGGTACGGGTAATAAAGTAGAGGATTTTGGTGTGGGTTTTTACACTAAATACGGAGACGGAGGAGTAGATATATCTCCGATAGCAGACTTAACGAAATCTGAGGTACGGTCACTGGCAGCTCATCTAGAAATTCATGAGGATATTATAAAGGCACCACCTACTGATGGTCTCTGGGAGGATGGCAGAAGTGATGAACAACAATTAGGTTTATCATATGAGGAAATTGAAGAAGCAATGTTGAATCCTGATAGCGAGCATTATCAAAAATATATCGAAATTAGAGAAGATAATTTACACAAAATGAATCCGATACCAGTATGTTTTATTGATGAGAAAATAAAGACGAGTTAATGATCAATTAAATATGTTAAATATATTAAATATATCATACCAGTTATCGTCTACGTGGGAATTATCTGAACCAACTTTATCATCATTCCTGCGAACTCTTGAAACTAATATACTTTGATTTACTTCATCTATTCTATATTCTGGATAATTTTTTTTGAGAACTCTTGCAGTATCAAAAGCTAACTGTCTCATATTCAAGCTATTATAACTCTCAATCAGAATTAGAAGACCTTGCTCTGTACTCGGAGTACCTCCGTAGTTTTCTAGCATATATTTTATTCTTTCAATAGCAGCAACATGAGCCGACCGCTTATGATAATACTCTGCAATATACAGCTCACTCCTTGCAATTTGATTTCTTATATATATTAATCTGTTTAGTGAATCCTCAGCATATTTAGTATCGGGATATCTATTAACCACTATTGAGAAATCATTGAATGACTCTTTCAGCGCTGTGATGTCGTATCTTGATGGATCATAACCGAAGAAACGAGTCAGCACGTTGGCATCTTTATCAAAATTTGCTAGTGCTCGAAGATAGTATGCGTAAGAAATCTCAGGATGATTAGGATATAATCTTATGAATCTATTGATTTCTATTATAGCTGTATCTCGTTGATCAGATGCATAGTAAGCATAAGAAAGATCTAGCATTGCTTGTGTTGAATATTTTCCAAATGGAAATCTTGACTCTAATACCTCAAAGTATCTTATAGCATTGTTAAAGTCTTCCAAATTAAGGAATTCTTTTCCTTCACTATATAATTGGGCAGCTGTCAGGCCGACTGTAGTATCCTCGTCTTCTAACATCTTGTCTAAAAAGCTACAGCTAGGCAAA